>JACDDL010000001.1 GCA_013817045.1 Actinomycetota bacterium
AGGCCGTTACCCCACCAACAAGCTGATAGGACGCGGGCCGATCCCAGACCGTCGGAGCTTTGCCCAACCCGCCATGCGGAGGGAAGGGAATATCCGGTATTAGCAGCAGTTTCCCACTGTTATCCCGGTGTCTGGGGCACGTTGCCCACGTGTTACTCACCCGTTCGCCGCTGTCCCCCGAAAAGGGTTACCCCTTCTCGGGTTCTCGCTCGACTTGCATGTATTAAGCACGCCGCCAGCGTTCGTCCTGAGCCAGGATCAAACTCTCCGTAGAGATTTTGAAGCTGTTCAGTCGGCTGATCGCTAAAAGAATCTTGGAAGATTCGTTATACGCGTTCTGCCGGATTCATTCATAGTACGTCCGCCAAAGCCGATCCGGACCTCGTGTGAGGCCGGCTCGTCTTCGACGAGGGTCCACTAGTCTCCGATCCACCCTTGCGAAGGGGTGTCTCGGCAGGCACACTGTTCAGTTCTCAAAGAGCAAGGCCCTTGACTACGGACAAGAAAAACGCCGGTGTCGAGAACACCGGCGGAGTCGAACCGTTCTACCTGGGTCGTTCAAGGCTCAGGCTCCGATGCGTACTCCCTTGTGTTCTCTCCGGGCATTCCCCCGCCGTATTGCCGAGGAAATGCGTCCCTGCGTTTCCAATCGGTCACTCTACCAGTGGTGGCTCACGTCAGTCAAATGGCCTGAGGCTCTCTGCTGAGGAGATCCTCACGAAACGACGTTTTCCAACCTGCAGAGTGGACCCGATCATAAGGGATGCTTCGACCTCCTCGTCCGTCACCGACCTGCCATCGAGGCGAACCCCTCCTCCTCTGATCAGCCTGCGGGCGTCCGAACGCGACGACGCCAGCCCGAGCGCCACCAACGCGCCGGGCAGATGGACGCGCCCGTCTCGGATCGACTGGGCGGGAACCTGCATCTCGGAGATGTCTTCGGGCGCCTCGCGCCGCACGAACTGACGGTCAAAGGCCGTCTCGGCGCGCCGGGCCGCCTCTGCTCCGTGGTACAGCGCCACGACGGCGCCTGCCATCGTCCGTTTCGCCTGCCCCGCCGGAGGGCCACCCTGAGCCGCCACGGCTTCGAGCTCGGTCACCCGGTCGTCGTCCAGGTCGGCTGCCAGCCCGGCATAGGCAGCCACGAGGGAGTCGGGAAGGCTCATGAGCTTGCCGAAGATCTCCTCCGGAGCCTCCCTGATCCCGACGTAGTTTCCGAGCGACTGCGACATCTTGTTGGTGCCGTCGAGGCCCACGAGCAGAGGCATCGTCATCGCGATCTGCGGCGGTTGGCCGAAGGCCCTCTGGAGATCCCGAGCGACAAGGAAGTTGAACAGCTGATCGGTCCCACCCAACTCGATATCCGCCTTGACCGCCACGGAGTCGTATCCCTGGAGAAGCGGGTACAGGAACTCGGTGATCGAGATCGGGTGCCCGCCGGCGAAGCGCTTGGAGAAATCGTCACGTTCGAGCATCTGCGCGACGGTGTAGTGGGACGTCAACCGCAGAATCCCTCCCACGTCCAGGGGTTCGAGCCACTCGGAGTTGTACCGGACCTCGAGGTTGTCCGATGCCAGGATCTGGAGCAGCTGCGCCACGCACGCTTCAGCGTTCGCCCGCACCACCTCGATAGACAGTTGGGGCCGCGTCTCGGAACGCCCCGAAGGGTCGCCGATCCGCGCCGTGAAGTCACCAACGATGAGCACCGCAGTGTGACCATGATCCTGGAAGGCCCTCAGCTTTCTCAGAGGCACCGCCCAGCCCAGGGTGATGTCCCGGGCGGTGGGATCGACACCGAACTTCACCCGCAACGGCCGGCCTTCGACGAGGCGCCTGGCCAACTCCCCCTCCGGCACGACGTGCTCGGCGCGCCGGGACAACGCAGCGGCGTCCCTCTGGGGATTCTTTGATTTGCTTGTGCTGCTGGAGGCTTCCATATGGGGATCCTTTGGGCCGGATAGAGGCGGAACCGACGCTCTCCCTCGCTACTATGAAGGTTATGAGGGCCAACCGAAGGGGCGCGACCATAGTAATTGCGCTCTTCGCCATGCTGACTTTGTCCTGCTCCCAGTTAGGCAAGCTGCCAAGCCTGAAGCGGAAGGATCTCAACCTCGAGGCCGATCAGGCACAGACGTCCAATATCTTCGACGGCAGAGGCCGCCTGATCACAACCCTTCACGGTACCGAGAATCGGACCTCGATCCCCCTCGAGCGAATCCCTCGCCACGTGAGGCGGGCCGTCATCGCCATCGAAGACGAACGCTTCTATCAACACGACGGAGTCGATCTCAAGGCGGTGGTTCGAGCCCTCATCGCGAATCTCAAGCAAGGGGAGATCGCAGAGGGGGGCTCCACAATCACCCAGCAGTACGTCAAGAAAACGATCATCGCTCCCGGGGCGACCGCGGAGCAATCCATGGAGCGCAAGGTCAAAGAAGCCATCCTCGCCCGGCAGCTCGAAAAGCGATTGAGCAAGCAAGAGATCCTCAAGCGATACCTCAACACCGTTTACTTCGGCGAGGGCGCCTACGGGGTCCAGGCGGCGGCTCAGGCCTACTTCGACAAAGGCGCCGCTCAACTCAACTTGAGAGAGGGAGCGTCCCTTGCAGGTCTCATCAAGAGCCCCGAGACGTACAACCCGCTCAACAACCCTCGGCTGGCCAGGAACCGGCGCAACCTGGTCTTGTCGCAGATGCGCAAGCTTGGCTGGGTGTCAAAGAAGCGGGTGCGCCGAGCAAAGCGACGGGACCTGTTGCTCGACCCGGCCAAGGAAAAGTCTCGATATCCCGCCCCCTACTTCGTCGACTACGTCAAGCGCCTTGTCACCTACGACCCGCGCTTCGACGTGCTGGGCCGCACAATCGGACAACGTACCGAGGAGCTGTTCGAGGGCGGGCTGAAGATCTACACGACCATCGACCTCAAGATGCAGAAAGCTGCCGAGGCCGCGGTCCGACAGGTGCTCTACGAGCCCACGGACCCGTACGCGTCGCTGGTCGCGATCGACCCCCGCACCGGATACATACGAACCATGGTTGGCGGGCGCGACTTCTTCGCCATGAAGAAGAGGGACCCCTACGCCAAAGTCAACCTCGCAACCGTGATCGAGCCTGGCCTCGGTGCCCGAAAGAGCGGGGGGGACGCCCCTGGGGCGGGGCGGCAGGCGGGCTCTTCCTTCAAGGTGTTCGCGCTTGCCGCCGCTATCAAGAAGGGGATAACGCTGTCCAAGACTTACGACGCGGGTGGATCCTGCATCACACTGCCCCTGCCCGGCAGCAGCGAGCCCTATAGCCCCTGCAACTACGAGGGCAGCGCCTACGGGGAGATCTCCTTGCTCGAGGCAACCGTGAACAGCGTGAACACCGTCTTCGCTCGACTGGGCGCCGAGATCGGTCCCCAGTCGGTAGTGAATACGGCCCGAAGGATGGGGATTCGGACGCCGTTGCAACCAGTGTTGTCTGCGCCTCTTGGCAGCAACGGCGTCAACGCGCTGGGTATGGCGTCCGCCTACGGCACGCTCGCCGCCAACGGACGGCATCACTCCCCGGTGGCGATCACCAAGATCGTCGACTCCCGGGGGAAGACGCTCTACCGAGCCAAAACGCGGTCGAGGCGGGTGCTCGACCCCGTGACCTCCTATCTGACGACGAGCGCTCTCGAGCAGGTGATCACCCGCGGCACCGGGACGGCGGCGGGGATAGGGCGCCCGGCGGCCGGCAAGACGGGCACGGCGCAGGAGTATCGCGATGCCTGGTTCGCCGGGTACACGCCGAGCCTCACGGCTGCGGTCTGGGTCGGATATCCGGATGGCCAGATAGAGATGAAGACGGCCTGCTTCGACACCTCCGCATGTCGCCCGACACGCATTCAGGTGACGGGCGGCTCGTGGCCGGCGGAGATTTGGCAGGCGTTCATGCTTCGAGCCCTGGCCAACACACCCGCGATCGACTTCAAGGCTCCGCAAAGCGGCATCACCCGGGTGGTCATCGACACCCGCAACGGATGCCTGGCTGGAGCCTTCACTCCGGCCGATGCCCGAGCCGAAGCGGTCTTCGCAGCCAACACGGCGCCAACCCGCTCCTGCATCGAGCCCGGCGACCGCAACAAGGTTCCGGGGGTCCTGGGACTATCGGTCGACGCCGCCACACAGGCCCTGGGCGAGAAAGGCTTCGGGGTCTCGGTGGAGCGGCGCCAGACGTCCGAGGCGCCGCCCGGCGTGGTGATCGGACAAAGCCCCTTGAGCGGCACCGCAGTCGCCGCCGGCACGACCGTGACCCTGGTGGTATCCGAGCCGGGCCCAGAGCCCGAGCCGGACTCTTCGCCCGAGCCGGACTCTTCGCCCGAGCCGGATCCCGAGCCTTCGCCCGAGCCCAGCCCGTCGGAGTCGCCTGGGGAAGGGGGCCCGGGTGGGGATGCCACATCCGTCGACGACGTGCAGGAGTCCGCTCCCGGCGCCGGCTCTGGGTGAGTCCCGGATCCGCTCCAGACACAGAGGAGGAAGCCATCCCCGGCCCTACTGGGCGTGCCGCAGTTAATCACTCCGAAGGTCTAAAAGAAAGGTAGGCAGGCCATGGAAAAGCGATCGCTCGGCGGTCGGGGTCTGGAGGTCTCCGAGCTTGGGCTCGGCTGCATGGGTATGTCGGAGTTCTACGGAACCACCGACGAGTCCGAGGCACTTGCCACTATTCATCGATCCCTCGATCTAGGGTGCACCTTCCTGGATACGGCCGACATGTACGGCCCCTTCACGAACGAAAAGCTCGTGGGAAAGGCGATCGACGGACGACGCACCGAGGTGGTGCTGGCGACCAAGTTCGGCAACGAGCGCAAGCCCGACGGCACGATGATAGGCGTCAACGGGCGCCCCGAGTACGTCCATTCGGCCTGTGACGCTTCGCTCGAGCGACTCGGTGTCGACCACATCGACCTCTATTACCAGCACAGAGTCGACAAGAACGTCCCCATCGAAGAGACCGTGGGCGCGATGGCAGAGCTCGTAGAACAGGGAAAGGTTCGATATCTGGGCCTGTCCGAGGCGGGGCCGCAAACCATCCGGCGCGCCCACGCGATCCACCCAATCAGCGCATTGCAAAGCGAGTACTCGCTGTTCAGCCGTGACATCGAAGATTCCGTCCTTCCGACGGTCAGGGAGCTGGGGATCGGCTTCGTCGCCTACAGCCCCCTGGGGCGGGGCTTTCTGTCGGGCCGCTTTCGCTCTCCCGACGACCTGCCGGAGGGTGATGTCAGGGGGCAGCGCTTCCCCCGCTTTGCCCAAGAGAACTTCGACAAGAATCTCGAGCTGGTGGACAGGGTCAAGGAGATCGCGGCCGAGAAGGCGGCGACGCCGGGGCAGCTCGCCATCGCATGGCTGCTGCACCAAGGCGCCGACATCGTTCCCATCCCGGGCACGAAGCGGGTCGCCTACCTAGAGGAGAACCTCGGGGCCGCCGGCATCGAGCTGACCGGCGATGACCTGGCACGCATCGAAGAGGCGATGCCGAAAGGTTCGGTGTATGGCGCGCGCTACGCCGAAGCCCAGATGGCCGCGATAGATAGCTAGGTCTGGTCCGCCGGCGCAGAGCCGGTCTTGCCGACGGTCCATGAAGGCTAGATTCTTGGGCCTGGGAGCGCTCACTCGGGTTGAGTAGGTCCTTGCCTAATGGCGCAGTAGGAGGACTGGAGGCCAGCGCTCCGTTAAGGCACGCGGAAGGGGGCTGGGTATGTCGAAGTCTCGGCGGCAGCTAAGGGCAGCGGCTGTCTGCCTTGTTACCGTTGCTCTAACGGGCGGCTCCACCGCTGCCGCTCCGTCGGGGACAGCGCACTATCCCGATCTAGTCACTTTGAAGCCCTCCGATCTAGGCATCGACAGCTCCGGCGGCAGGAAGCTGCTCGTCTTCTCCAACACTGTATGGAATGCGGGGAACGGCCCACTCGAACTGCGTCCCGCCAACAGCGCCGGCCAGACCAAGGCATATCAGCGGATCTACACACACGACGGCCAGGGGAAATGGGCCCTCCAATCCGAGGTTCTGGCCGGGACGTTCAACTTCCATTCGGCACACAACCACTGGCACTTCGACGATTTCTCCACCTATCAGATCCGCAACGTCGCAGGCGACGGCTCCATGGGCGGCAACGTCAAACGCACGAGCACGAAGCAGACCTTTTGCCTGGCGGACACGATCGAGATCAACTCCTCCTTGGAGCACGCGGCGCAGATGAGCTATCCCGTCAGCAATTGCGACCAGAACAACATTCAGGGCATATCCGTGGGGTGGGGCGACAAGTACAGCTGGTACCTCGCCGGGCAGAACATCGACGTCACCGGTCTTCCGAATGGCGTCTATTACCTGTATTCCGTGGCGGACAAGACGAACCGAATTAGGGAAACGAATAACTCGAACAACGGCGCTTCGGTCAAGATACGGCTCCGGGGCACAAAAGTAATAGTCCTGAGCTGACCCGGAAAGGGCTGGTTTGAATCATCTCAAGAGGTGGCTTGTCGTTCTCGGTCTTGTCGGCACACTTGTTGCGGCGGCCGTTCCGAGCTTTGCTGCACACAAGGTCACGATCTGTCACAGAACCGGGTCTTCCACGAACCCCTACGTGGTGATCACGATCAGCAGGAACGCCCTTTCTGCGCACATCGGGCCCGACGCCCACCCGCCGAAGGACGGCAGGGAAGACTTCATCAAGGAACCAGGCAAGCCCTGCGAGGCAGGCCCGAAGTAAGTCAACAACCAAAATGAGCAGGTGGGGGGAGCCAGTGACCCCCCACCTGGGACCAGAGCTCCGGTGCGGGCGGTCGCGGCAGGTCAGGTGACGTTTGAGCGATCCGACTCCCTGAGAACAGTTTGGTCTGCGAGCACCGGTCGCTTGAGAGTAGTGGATCGAAGGGTCAAGTCGCGCAATATACCTTGCCAAAAGCCCAATCCCCACCCGATATGCATGGCAGGAAAGGCCGCGAGCAGCCAGAGCTCGTCCTGTGGCTGCTCGAGGGACTTGGCCATGGTTGCACTGGTGCCCACTACGACCAGGACATAGGGACCTAAGATGCGCACCATCGGTCGTGGGAACCGAAGGCCGCTGAGTATCGCGAACACCGCAACTGCAACAAAGCAAGGAGCCGCGAGATGTCGTGGCTTCAAGGATTCAGGAACCAGCAACGCGACCCTCGCTTTGTCTCGACCGTAACGACGGTACTGCAGAAAGAGGTCTGAAATCTTTTGCCGACAGTGCCAGTCAATTCTGATCTCTGGATCAAAAAGAAGCTCTCGCCCGCTCTGGCGAACTCGATAATCAAACTCATAGTCTTGATTGACGGGGAAGCGCTCATCCCACCCCGACAGTTCCCTTACGAGATCAGTGGGATAGGCTCCGAACGGAATGTGATCCACCGTCTGCGCCATGGTGCCATAGTGATACGTGGAGTTGCCGCCACCGAATCTTGAGCCCATGGCTGCGGCGATCGCTCGGCCTGCTGCAGTTTTGCCCACGCCGTCCTTTCGGCCTCCGACTCCACCCCATTGACCAGCCTTCAAGTGGTTCACTACCCTTACGACGTAGTCAGGCGGAATCGTCGAGTGCGCGTCCACGCGAACAAACCACTGGCCGCATGCTCGAGCCAAAGCCAGGTTCAGCGACCTCGAGATGATTCCCGCAGGGTTATGGAGGAGGTGCACTCGAGAATCCCGAGTGACGTAGTCCTTTACTATCTCTTTTGTTCGGTCCTCCGACGCCCCGTCCACGACCAGAACCTCCAAGTCGGATTCGCTCTGAGCCAGGACCGATTCAAGACATGGGCCGATGAATTCTTCCTCGTTACGGGCCGGGATGACAACGGTTACCAAAGGCGCGTGCCGTTCCGTCGCTAAGCCTCCCGCTGAAGGGCAATATGAACCATCCTCTTATTCCTCCGTGGACTGGCCCCTGCGAATCGGGCAGACAGTTGAGGATACGCCAAGGTCTAGTTTACGTCTAGTTTACGAGGAGAGACCTTGGGGAGTGGCCAAAGAGATTCAGAAGACGGGTTCCGTGGCTTGGATGCCGTAATTAAAATAGCTCAGTCATTAGGGCGCCTTTCAGGCAATAATGACCTGATGCCACAATCCACCGACCGGCCGAGTGGGGCGACGACCATGCGGGTGACATCCGCCGACGATGCGCGGCCGTTGCCTCGGGACAGCGAAGCTTTACCGAAGGTTCTGGTGGTCGGGCAGGGGCCTCCGACGACCGGCGGCATTCCGACCTACGTCACCGAGCTGATGGCGGATCCGTGGCTGCGGTCCCGGGTTCATATGGACTATCTCAACACCCATCCACGCGGGGTCAAGCGTCCCGGGAAGCTTACTCTGGCCAACCTGCTCGATGCCCTGACCCATGCGTGGACGGTGTTTGGGCGAGCCACACGGGCCGACATCGTGCACCTGAACCTCGCCGCCACCCCCGGGCTGCCGATGCTGAGGGCGCTGCTGCTTTGTGCTGCGGCCAAGGCCGCAGGTGCAGGCGTCATCCTGCACGCCCACTCGAACCAGCTCGAGTGGTGCCTTCCCAGCCTGCGATTCCGCTTTCTGATCGAGCTCGGTAGCCCGTTCTACGACCGCCTGATCGCGGTGTCGCAGGTCGCCACGGCGCAGCTGGGCGAGTTCCGCCCCGCGGTCGTCCGCAAGACCCTGCATCTCAAGAACGGCGTCGACCACACCATGTTTCGATCGCCACCCAAGGACGCAGATCCACCCATCCTGTCGTTCGCAGGCACGATCTCCGAGCGCAAGGGGCTGATCGACCTCCGCGACGCGCTTTTGTTGGTCGCCCGTGACTACCCGGGCAACGCCCTGCCCGTGCGGGTCCTTATCGCAGGTGATGGCAGGCAGGAGGGCCCGGGGGCGTTCGAGCGCATGACCCGTGCCTATGCCGAAGTGGGCCTCGACGAGGTCGAGTTCCTCGGGTCCCTGGAACGCAAGGAGGTCATCGATCTCCTCGCCCGGACCGACATCTTCTGCTTTCCCTCCTACCTCGAGGGAGCACCCCTATCGGTGCTCGAAGCGATGGCCTCGGGCACCGCGGTCATCTCCACCAAGGTTGCCGATATCCCGTCCATGCTCGATCACGGGCGCGCCGGGATTCTCATCGAGCCCGGGGATGTTGCAGCGCTCGCAGGCTCGATCAAACGGCTCCTCGACGACCCGCACGAGCGCGCCCGGATGGGCAACGCGGCGCGCCGGCGAATCGAAGACGAATACAGTCAAGCGGTGATGATCGGATCCCTCTATCACCTGTATCTGGAGATCGTCGAGGAGCGTGGGAACCGTCAGTCGGCAGTGGCGGATTGAGGCGATGAAGCCCTGCGGATGTGCGTTCTGCTGGAGGGAGCAGCAGGCACTGAACAAGAGCAAGGTTACGCAATGACACCAGCGCGCACCCGGCGCCTCCTCATCATCGGCTGGGATGGCGCCGACTGGGAGATCGTCAACGATCTGATCGAGCGCGGCGACCTGCCAAACGTGGGCCGCATGATAGAGGAGGGTGCCGCCGGAAACTTGGACTCAACGACTCCCTCTCATTCATGGGCCGCTTGGTCGACGTTTCTCACTGGGATGAACCCCGGCAGCCACGGCGTTTTCGACTTCGTTGAACGAGATCCTAAGGAGCCGCGACGCAGGATCCCCGTGTCATCGAGATCCATTAAGACCCCGACGTTCTTCGAACGCTTGTCGGAAGCCGGACATGAGGTGCGGCTGGGGAACATCCCGGTTACCTTTCCGCCAACCCCCGTCCGGGGACGCATCATCGCCGGAGTAACAGTCCCGCCCGGGAGTTCGTTCGTCTATCCCGAGGAATGGGCGGCAGAGCTTCGCGAAAGCGCCCCCTTTCCAGTCAATGGAATGGAATGGACCCGATTCCGCGACGATCCCGAAGCATTGGCCCGAGAAGCTAAGGGGCTCGTCGAACGGCGCACCGGGTCCTTCGAGTGCCTCTTAGGGGGGGAATGGAAGGTAGCAACCTGTGTCTACGTTGCGCCCGATCGGCTCCAGCACCCCCTGGCCTCCTACCTGATGCCATCGCACCCGGATTACCCGCGGCTTGCGGATGGGGCAACGGGCCACGCCATTCGAGATGTCTATCGTACCCTGGACAGCTCCATCGAACATCTTCGGGTCGCCGCCGGACCGGCCGCCTCACTCATCCTGATGTCCGATCATGGCTTTCGACCCGTAAACAGAGCTTGCAACCTGGGCGCCGTCCTCAACGAGCTTGGGTTTTCGGCATCTCTTCGCACCACAACCGCAAGGAACGCCGTACTCCGCTCCTCGGTCGCGGGAGCCATCGCCAAGAGACGAGTGGGGCAAGCATTGAAGAAGCGCCTTCGCTCTCCCTCGCGAATCGACTGGAAGGCGACAGTCGCATATGAGTCTGCGCTCGGCTTTGGAGTTTCCGTCAACCTCAAAGGACGGGAGCCTGATGGCATAGTGGATCCGAAGGACCATGAGAAAGTGCTCGAGGAGGTCCACGACGCGTTATTGGGCTTCACCGAGGCCGGCACCAGCGAGCGTCCTGTTGGATTTGTCGCTCGAAAAGAAGACCTCTACCAGGGATCCTACCGAGGGCTTGCCCCAGATCTCATCGTCGAATCGAACCCGCTGTGGGCCTTTTCTCGGTTGCATCAGCCCACTGCGCGCATCGACTGGCCTAGCGGCACCCACCGACGACGGGGCATCCTTCTAGCGCACGGAAACGGGATAGAGCGCGGCTCCCTGGGCGATCGCCACATAGCGGACATAGCCCCCACCGCTCTGGCGTTCTCCGGCACTCCCTTGGGGTCAGATCTCGAAGGTGAGGTCATCGAGGAGATCGCCGGCACGACCGCCCCCACTGCCGTTCCGGCTTCAAACACATTTACCGACGGAGATCCGAAGGATTCCTCGCAGGGCTTCACCGAGCTGACGCAGGAGGAGCAAGAGTCCATCAGCAGCCACCTTCGCAGCCTCGGTTACATAGAGTAGGCGGGGCCGGTGACGGCTTGTGCGTGCCGACGCGCCGGTGGCATGACCAGGGACGGATTAGCACTGGGTCGAATTTCGGTAGAGGGCCGCGTCCCACTGGGTCGGAATCGCCTTGCGAGGAGACGAGAGTCCTTCTAAGAAGCCTACGAGGGGGTAGATGGAAGCAACTCCTCGGATTCCTCTCATTCGTACAACGGACCATTTTGCGTAAACTTGAATACTCCAAATGTTATTCGGGACGGACAGCGATGCTGACGAGCACCCTCTGCGAGGATCTCAACGGGCTTCAAGCGTGGCTCAAGGCTTGGGATCGTCTCGCGGTCGAAACCAGGCTCCCCTACTGCTCTCCGTCATGGATGCTTGCCTGGTGGCGCAACGCCGCACCCTCAGGTGCTCGCCTGCGGGTTATTCTCGTCGCAGATCAAAAGGAGCTCATTGCAGTCGCGCCCTTCTATCTCCTGATGATTCGGGGAATCGCACACTACCGGCTACTCGGATCGGGAACTTCGATGAGACTCGGGATATTAGCCCGTCTGGGGACCGAGGCCGAGGCAGCGCACGTTATCACTTCAGCACTGGCGGATGCCAAGCCATGCCCTGATGTCATCAGACTTGAAGGGGTCACGTCCTCCTGCCCATGGCCCTCGCTCTTGCAAAGACACTGGCCCGCCAGCCAACCGCCTTGGATGCACCAGGACCGCACGCTCCCAGCTCCGGTCCTATCCCTGAGAGAGGGAAGCTTCAATGAATGGTTGGAGTCCAAGAGTGCCAACTTTCGCAAGCAGATGCGTCGGGATCGGCGTCTCCTCGAACAATACGGAGCAGCCTTCAAGCTGGTAACGAAGCAACAAGAATTACAAGCGGGGATCGCAGACTTTTCAGCGCTCCATCGTGCACGATGGAGCGCCCGCGGGGGATCGAGCGTCCTTACTCCAAAAGTGGAAAAGATGTTGGCAGAAGTGGGCACGCACCATATTGCTGACGGGCGGTTTCGGCTTTGGCTCCTGCAAAGTGGACACCAGACCATCGCCGCTCGCATAATGGTCGCTGCCGGCGGCGAAGTATCCGCATGGAACTCGGGCTTCGACCAAGCCTGGGCTGACCAGCATCCTTCGCTGCTAACACTGTTGGCGGCCATCGAGCATGCCTGGGAGGTCGGGGATGACCGTATGGATCTCGGTGGCGGAGGACGCGCGTACAAGTACCGTTTTGCCGACGCCGAGGACTTGCTGCGGTGGCTGACGATCGTTCCCAGGGGGCCTCGCTACCCACTAACTCGTCTTAGCCTCGTTCCATGTCACATCCATCGCTCCATCTCCACGCGCCTGCCCGTACCAGTTAAGGAGCGACTTCGCTCGCTGAACAAGCTACCTATTGCCGCGAATCGAAGACCACACAACGCCCCGAATAATCGGCATGGGATCATCAAATGGAGACGGTGACTTGGCCTCGCAGGAGAGCGACCACACCAACCATCGAAGGAATGGTATGCGGGCGGCCCTCGCGGCACGCACGTCGCGGCGGTAACGACACCACTGGACCCCAACCTTCGCCTCCGTCACACTTGGCCTGGTGATCCCTGTGAGATCCGAGTACACAAGGGCGGGAAGGTTGATACCAGCCACTGCTCCGGGATGATGCCAGAGATTGAAACGGGGGTTGACCTCTAAGAGATACAGTCGCCCACGCTCGTCCCGCTTGAAGTCGATTTTCACTACTCCAGTCAATCCAAGTCGTTTCATGAGATCGGCCCCTAGTGATGCAACTTCCGCGCTCGATGTGATCTCGAGAGCCGAGCTGTACCCATATGCCGCTGGCAGTGTACGGATTTTTCTACCCGTAAACGACCCGACAACCTCGCCAGTTTCATCGACATAGGCATGCCAGCTTTCGATACGACTTTCCGGTCCGGGAATCAGTTCCTGTACGAGGACGTCAAGCTCTGATCGAGCCAACAGCGGCCACAAGTCGCGCATCTCGTGGATGTCCCGCACCCTGACGGCTTTAGGTTCCTGAGCTGTACCCTCTACAGCAATCGGTCTCCAGGTCTCCCTTTGTCGAGTGAGGGGTTTAACAACTACCGGGAACCTAAGCTGAAGGTCTTGGGGTCGGGCGCCGTTTGTAAAGGAGAGATGTTGAGCAGGAGGGACCGGAAGCTCGAGTTTTCGAGCGAGCTGGACGAACCTCGCCTTGTCGACCAGGTTTTCCACTAGCTGAGAGTCGGCAACAACAAAGCGGAACGCTGAAGCAAGCGACTCACGGAAACGCGATACCAAAAGAAGGTCCCAATCTCCCTCGTAGAACAAAATGGGCTTTTCCGTTTGTCTTGCCGAGAACTTCATCAAGCGCTCAACGAGTTTCCCGGGTTCCCGCCATGGGTCCACCCAAGCCACCGTCTCACGCACGAATTTCGAATACGTGACCGGGGAACCGGGACGTGCCACTGCCGCACATGGAATCCCTGCAAGCCCCAGAGGACGGATGAGATCCATATCACCGATTACGCAGGCAAGGGCCCGTCCTGGCAAAGTACGTCCGGAACTCATCAGGCTTCGCTCCTTTACCCGAGAGTGGCACACACGTTCGGCTCTTAGCGGCCTCTACACTTTTGCCAAGCGTACAGCCGCGTCAGTTGATCCGGTACTAATGGCGGACCGCCCGAGCCGCTCCCTCGCCCTTCAGGGAGGCAGGCGGGCGGGCGCATGCTTCCCTGTGGTCAGGCCGTTCCGCTCCGATGTCGCCCATCCCGTGAATGGCTGCCCATCTGACCACTCCGGCCACCTTGCATTGTGCGGCGACTGTCTGCGATCACGCTGGTACTGCGCGTCCCGGTAACCGGCTCGCGGTGAGGTGGAGAAACGATATGCTTACACTGTCGTGATCGGGAGACCTTCGAAGCTTCGGACCTTGATACGCCGTCTCGTAGACCGCGCTGATCAAGCGCTGTAGAGCATCGGAGAAAAAGGGATGGGACGGGTCCGAAGCTATGACCTGGAAGACAGCCAGCAAGTTGTCGACCTTCACAAGAAGGTCTTTTTTGCCGATACCGCACTCCCGCCGAGCGCCTCTCAGGCTCTGACTACATATTACTCGCGCGCTCTTTGTGATAATCCGTGGAATGACGACGATCTCCAGTCACTTGTTTACGAGGGAGACGATGGAAGGGTGGTCGGATTTCTCGGGGTCATTGCTCGACCGATGTATTTCGGACACACAGCTATCAGGGCCGCCGTATATTCATCCTTCATGGTCGACCCCGGCGCGCGGTCCCCAATCGTTGCCGCGGCCTTGTTGAAACACTCCATGCAAGGTCCCCAGGACCTCACCCTTGGAGACGGTGGAAACGATGGGATGGCAACGATCTGGCGGGCCATGGGCAGGCCGGTTTTCCCCCTCTTCAGCATGAAATGGTGGCACCCTCTTAGACCGTGTCATTTTGGGCTTAGCCGTCTCATCGATTCAGGAACTCGTCCGGGAATGTTGTTCTCTATGGTGGCATCGCCACCCTGCAGGTTGGTTGACAACCTGATCGCTCGCGCGCCGAAATCGCCTACCAGGATCACGAGGCCGCCCAGAGGCGAGGGCAGAGACATGGAAATGGTGGAACTGCTCGAGTGCATCGAACGGGCAGCCCAGACCAAGAAGCTTAGACCAGCGTATGACGAGCGCAGTTTGCAATGGCTCCTAGATTATGTGGCCACAGCGAATGGTCGTGAGCGGTTCCACATGACGGCCGTTGTAGGGGAAGACAACGCCATTCTGGGCTGGTACCTCCACCGCTCGAGGCGTGACCGCATAAACGAGGTGCTGCAAATAGGGGCGTTCGGGCGTTCAATGGACATCGTTCTCAAACACGCGATTCACCACTCGATGGAACAAGGTGCTCTGCTGGTACAAGGAAGGTTGGAACCGAACCTCTTTGAGGAGATCTGGAACATTGGCTCCATGTGTAAGCGCGCCCCTTGGTTCTTGGCCCACTCCCGGGACGACGAGATCCTTTGTGCTCTTGCGAGAGGCGACGTCTTTCTGTCCACCTGGGAGCACGAGCTGATATCCCTGACCCTATGATGAGGCAGGCGAGTGAAGCAGCTTAGGAGCTCCCTTCCCAAACTCAACCACAATCCACCCTCCCAACTCATTGATAATTCAGATGAGAGAGCATTGGCTCACAGGCATGTCTCACAGCGTCCTGAACACTCGGGGGCCAGTTGCGATAGCGCCCACTATTCGGCTCGATACGCCGTCGGCGGCGCACGTCAGGGTCTTCCACGCCCCGGTGATGCTCGAACCGCCCATATTCCATGACTTCCGCCTCCCAGGGCTCACCGAGAAAGGCGAACATCTTCTTTAAGGTAGGTTCCGGATCCTCCGTCAGCTCCTCGTACCTAAGCGAAAAACAGGACTCGCCAGCGCGCTTCCGGAAGTCTTCGATCTTACGATTCTGTTCAGCCCAAAAACGTCCTGCGCCCACTGGAACGTTGCCGCCCGAGGCGGCCACAACTTCGTCGATCGCCCGATAGTGCCTGTGCGCATCGGCAAGTGAAAACGCGACATCCAGCCCGTTCCGAAAAAGTATTATGAACTGGGCATTACCAAATAGCGAGTGTAACTCCGAAAGGCAATCAACGTAGTGAGGAGTTTTGTCCGCCCAGCGCAATTTCCCTTGCTCTTTCGCGTAGCGATCGAAAAAAGCATGGATGAATCCCGCCAGCGCAGTCTCCACCGTGGACTTCTCATAACCCATGGAGCTCAAACCACGCAGTGCTCTCTCGTCCCGAAGAACTTGGATCATCGGAAGGACGAAGTGACTTTCCGGAGGGCAGGTGATCCCGGAATGAGAGTCCAGAATCCTGCGGATTAATGATGTGCCACTTCTTTGACATCCGACAACGAAAATCGGCGGCGGTCCATACTCCGACTCGTCCCCGAAGGAAGCGGGCGGCGCGTCTAGGCGAGGTGCATGCTGATCCCGGGCTTCCTTCAGCCGCCCGATGACTCGACCGACGAAAGATCTCTTGACCCGACCTTGCAAGGTTACCTTCGCCATCATCGGTCGCCAGCGCGGGCAGGGGCCGACTCTAGCTGACAACGCGCCACAGGCATCATCCGACCCTCCGTTTGGCTCGCGTAAACCGGTTCGATGTTCCAGTTGCAGAGTGGCCCGTCTGGAAAAGGCGACATTACTTAAGTCGTTGCGAACCGCTCGGCATCTTTGCCGTAACCGAACCGACTAAGGTGATCTTCGAGCAGAGTCTGCACGAGCTCAAGCTGCTGCGGTGTCAAATCTCTACGGTAGCCGGTCTTCCTGCTTTTGCTGAAGGAATACTTACGGAATGCGCCCTCGAATTTCCCCGTCCAGGGGACTCCCATGAAGTCCAGAATGTTTTGCGTTCGCTGGCGGGGCTGCTCTATGAAGTCCTCGTAGCGCATTTCCATCCACAGTTGCGGCGGAATTCTCTTCTTCGCTTCTACGAAGGCGTCCATCATCAACTTCCAGTCGAGTGCGGCCAGGCCCACAAAGGAGTAGCCGGAGGATTCCCACTCCTTTTGATACTCCTCCGGGAGGGGACCATGACCCCACCCCCAGGGTCCCAAGTATCCGTGCCAGTGCGGCCGCTGAATGAGAGAGGACGCCACGGCGCGCCCATCCCGAACAACGTGCAGGAACTTCGCGTCCGGAATGACCTCGTGTATGAATCCTGTGCGCGGCCACCCGGTGAACTTGTGCAAGAAGGCCGGCTTCCGCTGGGCCTCGGCTCTTTCTTCGAAGAACGCTCGGAAGCGAGCGGCCAGCCAGGGCGACGCGTCTTCTGCTGTGAGATCTCGCCAGGGCCTTGATACCAGCGGGGAAACCTCGCGACTGAATCGATTATATGCCTCAGAAGGCCCAAAATGCATTCGTTTCTGTATCAGCTGTAGCCCCATCCGGTCTCTTTGTCCCAGTTGAGGTGGGGTTCGACGGTACAGAGAGCTGTTCCAACGACCCCTGGCGTTGAACGGAAGGTAGGCGTCCACATTGCTGATAAACCCAATGTCGGGATGCCTCACCAGCACCTCAGACACCATGGTGGACCCACACCGTCCGCTTCCAATCACGAACAGAAGTTTCACACCGTTCCCCTTGTTGGATTCCGTGGGATACCCTTCCCAACGGGTATCTTCGTCACCACCTTATGCTACTGGAAGAAGCAGGCTCCAACGGCCCTGTGCTCCCCCCTGTGGCAAAGTCCCCTAGGAGCCAGGATCGTGGGTGAGAATGCTCGGGGTCGGGCAAGCTATGCCTGTTCGAAACGCCACCGGGTCGTTAGCGAGTCTTCGGAGGTAGTGGTGGGCACGAAAGGAACCTGGATCAGGACGGACGCCGCTGTGGGCCGTGCCGAGGCGTTCGACGAGCAACCCGACGAAAGGCGCCTGTGGCGCTTCCTTCGCAGAACCTGGTGGGTGATCGTTGCGTTCGTACTGCTCGGAGCCCTGATAGCGTCAGTGATCAGCAGCAGAGAGCAGCCCGTGTACCAGGCCGAGGCAGTCGTTGTCGCCTCCGAAACCACCCTCGTGATCGACGACTTCAGCGATCTGGCCCAGGCTGTCTTTGCGACCGACTCTGTTCTCCGCCCGGTAATAGACGACCTCGATCTCTCGTCCTCTCCAGATTTGCTGTTGTCCGGCGATCACTTGGCCCTGGAGAGCATATCCAACGCGGTGGCGGTCGAAGTAGTAGGAAGGGACACCGATCCCACTTTGGCGGTGGACCTCACGAATAGCGCCGCGACCAATTTCGCCGCTGCTTTGACGGACAAGGGCATAGGGGGCTTCGAGGTCTTCGAGACGGACGAGGCATCTACGCCCGAGCGAAGCTCAGTCATATCTGCGGTCGCCGGTGCGGCCATCGGAGCCGTCTTGAGCATTCTTGTTCTCTCCGTGATTCTGCTCGTTCGGCAACCCGTATTGACCAAAGCCGAGGCGGTGCAGGAGCTTGATCCAGACATGGCAATGGATTGTCGAGTTTCATTACCCCGGAGATTTCCGTTTCTCAAGCCTCGCCGCGGGGGCGCTCATCACAGGCAGGAAATCGTGCTGTCCCCTCAGGGGATCAAGGACGCCATCTGGCGAGCTGCCAACGAGAACGGCACTAACGGTTCCCGATGCTGTTTCACCGTCGTAGAAGGCCGGCGACGTGGCGATCGGCGCGTTCGCGCTCTTCTGCATGAACTCGACGTGGTCGATCATGGACCGGCGATCGCCGGCGACGAGGCAGGCCACGATGGGAGGCCCTATTGGACGAGCGCGTCGGAGAAGACGCTTGGTCAAGCGATGGAAGGCGCCGGGGCCATCGCTGTCGTCGTCTCCGAGGGCGCCCCCGGCCAATCTGTGGAGGCCGTTGCCGACGAACTCCGCGTTCGCTCTGACAATCACTGGTTTTTGATTTTTGTCTCGCCTGGGCGCTAGGAACGTGTTGGCGGCTATCGCGCCCAAATCAACGTGACCGGTCCATCCGAGGAGGGGGCCGAGTTCCCTGCTTCCCGAGGAGGAGAACCGGCGAGATCACTTTCGGCCGTAGCAGCGTGCGCGCTAAGGACGGTGGAGCGACCTTCCACCGAATCGACAGAGGAGTAGCCTCGGAGAGGGTCGGGCCGAAGAACGCCAAGCCAGCGCCAGCTTCTGCCCTCTACGATTGCCGCGCCCGAAGCTCCGCTTACGGACAGCGCTCGGCGCAAGGAGAGAACCGGACGCTTGGCCCAATAATGCAAGGTGGCGAGGGCGAGGCCGAGCCAAAAGCCACCCGTTGCTCCGAGGAAGATCGCCACGGACAACGATAGACCCCCGGGACGAAGCCTCGGGGTGGGGCTTCCAAAGGTCTCGAGATCTGTGCCCGTTCTGTCCTCAAATGCCCTGACGAAGGACGTTGCCATCGCCTCGGCGACATCTTCCGCCGACTCCGGAGCGTGGGAACGCCCCAAGATGATCACGGCAGTGGTGGCGGGTATGGGGAGGAGATCCACGTCCTCGCTGAGGAACTCCTGAGGCGCCTTGTCGGCTCCCAGCTCTTCGATTGCGGGCTCGAAGACGGCCGCCGACCGAAACACGGCTTTTGCCAGAAGTTGAAACTGGTTGGACGGAAGAGTCGTTCCGGCCCTAGCCACGACAACAGAGGCTGATTCAGAGCGGGGCGGAAGCAACGCCCTGTATCCGACGGCGGCCCCCGACCCTAGCGCCACCAGAATTAGCGACAACACGCCGTAGAATCTTGCCCAGTCAAAGAGTTTGTCGGCCTCGTTCATACAGGAAGTGTAAATCGTGCCTTCACCGACCAGCGCCCAGAAGACGATAAGGAGGGTGGCCTGCTTGTCGTCCCGTCGGAGGCGGATCGATTGATCGAGCTACTCGCTGCCGTCTGCGTTGGTGTCCTGGTCCTTCTCCTCACGCCGAT
Organism: Actinomycetota bacterium; assembly: GCA_013817045.1. Lineage (GTDB taxonomy): Bacteria > Actinomycetota > CADDZG01 > CADDZG01 > WHSQ01 > JACDDL01. The sequence continues at coordinate 19,432 of JACDDL010000001.1, forward strand.
GTTGGTGGCCCGCCCAGCCCGCACGATCCTTCCCGTCTACGCGGCGACGATACCGATTGGGAGCGGCGTCAAGCTCCCCGTTCCGCTGCCCCATCCGTTCAACTCCTTCAGTTCGCTTCTGGGAGGCATCGCAATCGTCACCATGTTGGCGCATCTAGTCCTGTACCGCAGAGGGCGCCCCCCGACTCTGCCCGTTGCGTTTTGGCTTGCTTTCCTTGCTTGGGTGACCTTAACGATCTTCTGGGCGGCGAACCCGGGAACTGCGGTCTCGACGCTGCTCGTCGCTGTGCCCCTCGTTTTCCTGATGCTGCTGGCAGCCCTCCTGCCACTTCAAAGCCATGATGAGCTGGTTCTCAGGGTATCCGTGATCCTCGGAGGACTCCTCGTTGGCGTTTATGCGCTCATACTCCTATTCACCGGAGCCGGGCTTGCGCAGCGCGAGCGGGGCACGGAGCGTTTCGCCGTCGTGTCGAACGCGGCGACTGGCCACACTAATCCCAACCAAGTGGCCGCCAGTCTGCTCCTGCCGATAGCGATCTCTCTCGATCTCGCTATCGGCAGCTCTATCCGGTCCCGCAATCGGCGGAGGTGGAGACTGCTGGGGATGGCAGGAGTGGTCTTCCCCGTCGCCGCCGTAGTCCTCAGCGGGTCTCGAGGAGGTCTCCTCTCCACTGCCGTCGTCGTGTCCCTCGTCTTTTTCTTATGGCATCAGAGACCGGAGGCGAGGCGACTGGTGCGCGCCTTGGTTATGCGTAGTGTTGTGGTCGCAGCCCTGCTCGCATCGGGCTTCTACGCTGCAGTGACCCTCACTCCCGAGGGAGTCATCGAAGGTGTGATCGCCAGCGAGCCCATCCAGAGATTCGTCGACAGGGGGACCGATCCAACCGGGCGGGAGGAGATCTGGGCCACCGGTCTCGATGCCTGCGCGGTTGTTTGCGGTCGCGGCGCCGGGCTGGGCAATTTCCCCGATCTCTATACCGACTTCGTCCCGTTCTCTGGTGCGTTGGACGTTATCAAGCCCGGAGAGCGCGAAGCCCACAACACCTACCTGGCCCTGGCGGTAGACACCGGCATGATCGGGTTAACCCTGTTCCTCTTAGCGATTGTGGTGGAATGGAGAGCGTTGTCGGCTCCCCACATGTATGCCTGCGCCCCCTTCCTCAAGGCGGCCGTGATTGGCCTCCTGGTGGCCAACGTGTTCGAAGACCAGCTGTGGTTCAAATACTTTTGGATCGTGTTCGTTTTCATCCGCGTGGCCGAAGGAGCCGGGTTGGAGGCTCAGTCTGCCGGGCGGCCACAGGAAGTCAACATCCTCGCCGGTGGCAGCGTCGCCCCTAGCCATGGGTAGAGCAACCGGCCGGCCACTCTGTCCTTGCATCGAGCGTGCGCTCTGTGCAATGGGGGCATCTTGACCGGGGGTCTGCCCAACCTGCTGGTCGCAGGCGTGCCCAAAGCCGGAACCGGATCGATCTTTGCCTATCTGTCGCAACATCCCGCAATATGTCCCGCCACAGAGAAGGAAGTGGGCTTCTTCAGCCCTCTTTTTAGCGGGGGCACAATGCCGAGCCTCGAGACTTATCGCGGATATTTTGCCCACTGTTCGGGGCAGAGTTACTTGATGGAGGCGACGCCGGGTTATTGCTTCGGAGGAGAACGAGTGCTCCAAGCGATCAAAGACGTGTTGGGCCGCCCCAGGATTCTCATGATCCTGCGAGACCCGGTGGACCGCCTGTGGTCGGCGTACACGTTTCAGCGGAGCTGGGGCAGGTTAGCCGGGACAAGGACTTTTGAAGAGTACATCGCCGTATGCGAGGATCAACGCCGCCAGGGTCCGGACATCATCGCCGGAGGTGCTTTCAATGGCCTCTCAATCGGTTTCTACGGAGATTATCTCAAGGGGTGGTTCAAGCAGTTTCCCGACACCATGAAGGTGGTGTTCTTCGATGACCTCGCCTCAGGTCCAAAGGAGGTCATCGACGATCTGTGCCGGTGGCTGTCGATTGACCCTGGAATAGCCGCTTCATTCGACTATGAGGTCCGCAACAGAACAGAGCATCCCCGAAGTCGAGCGATGGCCGAAGCCATGTTCGCAGTCAAGAGGATAGCCGACAACCTGCTCCAACGGAGCCCTGCCCTGCGAAGAGCGGCCCGCAAAGCTTACTTCTCCATGAATAGCGGGCAGCCCAAGGAAGCCCTGCGACCTCAAACGAAGGAGCGAGTGGAAAAGATATACAAACAATCCAACCGCGTGACAGCCGAGCTATTGAGGGCGCACGGATACGATCCCCTGCCACTGTGGTTATGCTCAGCATAAGGGCACTGCGCCCCTTGAATCAAAATGGCTGACCCGCCCGGTGGCCAGGGCTTGGGTGCGGTACGCCATGTCCAGAAGCTGGCCAGGCAATCCATGGTGCTTTTGTCTACTGGGGCTTTCAGCTATGTAGGTTCGTTCGCGCTGCAACTCATCCTCGCCCGCGCACTAGGGGTCGAAGGTTTTGGGGCGTGGATCGTGGCCTTCTCGTTCGTCGAGACGCTTGCGGTCGTCGGTCTCATGGGAGGTGATTGGATCATCCTCCGTCACGGGTCTTACTACCATGGCATAGGCGACGTGCCTCGCCTTCGGGCAACGATCCGCTTTGCGCTCTTGGTCGGCGGGACCACGCTCGTGGTTCTAGCGACAGCATTGGCGCTTCTCGCTTCTATGGTGGCGGTTCGTGTCTTCCACGCGGAGCCGGTGATCCCGCTGCTTCGTCTGGCCGCCGCGACAGGCGCGGTTACGGGGCTGAGACAGATCCTCGTCTACGGCACCCAGGCCTTCAAGTCCGTCCGCGACGCCGCTCTGATCCGCGGCATCCTGCAGCCCCTCGCGCGCCTCCTGCTGATTGGCCTAGCTCTGTTGCTGTTTCGTTCCACCTCATCTGCACTTGTCGGCCTGCTGGCGGCCGAGATAATCCTTCTCGTCGCGGCGGGTGCGCTGCTACATCGCCGCGTTCCGTTAATCGGCCACACCGAGCCCATCGATCGTGCAGCCCTGATGAAGTTTGGTCTGTCCGTGATGGGAACGAGACTGACCGAGGCCATCAGGGGGCAGTTGTTCCCCGTCCTGCTCGCGTCTCTCGTTGCACTGTCGGCGAGCGGGTTGTACGCGGCGGCAAGACGGATCACGGCTGCGCCCGGACTGATCGTGAACGCCATGAATCAGGTCTACAATCCGATCGCGAGCGACCTCTTCCTACAGGGAAAGCGTGAGGAGTTCGAGTTCCTCACCAAGAGTATGGCCAAATGGACCTTCTCCCTGATCCTGCCGCTGTTCGGGCTCGCGGTCGTCTTTCCCAGAGAGATCCTCTCGGTATTCGGTCCTTCATTCCGGGATGCCGGTTCGGCGCTAATCATCATGGCCGTCGGGATGCTGTTCCTGTTCGGCACGGGACCCGTAACGGGGATCCTCATCCTTTCCGGCCGGCCGCGGCTATCGCTCATCGATTATCTATCGGCCATGTCGATTGAAGTCGTACTGGCGCTGTTGTTGATCCCACGATACGGTCTCATTGGAGCCGCCATTGCAAGTACGAGCGGAAGGCTCGTCAATAACGCCTTGCCTCTTTTCCAGGTTTGGGTAACCTTGAGGTTTCACCCTTATCGGCCGGATTACTGGAAGCCGATCGTGGCCGCCCTAGCTGCAGTTGTGACGGCGAAGCTGATAGTCACCTCGGTGGGACTAGGTTCTGGCATAGTCGCCGCAGTCGCGGCGACAGTACTCGTTTGTGCAGGCTACGCGGGGTTGATGTTGTTGCTCGGCTTCAGCCTCGAGGACCGCGCCGTCTTCGACCATTTCGTGCGGCGAGTAAAGAAGGGCGTGGGCCCGGGCGGCGCAAGAGGCGCCGACCCCTCCGTCCTTGACTATCCGAATGCTTCGGCGGATCGGGAGACCCCCTGAAGGCTGCCCGTCGGTGCCTTTTTGAACCGCGAATCCCGGACCCGACATGAAGGCGAAATTCAGTCCGGCGTGCACACCGGCACGGCTGATAGGAGGCCTTCGCCTCCTTCCAGCACCGGGCCTAGCTACCCACAACCGAAGCGCCCCGGATGAACAAGCGCCTATCTTGATGGACTGAACCCGGAGAGCGCTCAGACATTGTTGCCATTGGGATCGGGACCACAATCCCCCGGGAAGCCGTGAGAGTGATCCTTGATGGTGGTTGTGATGCAGCGGTCGATCGCCCTCTCGAAATCAGGCTGCACCCACGTATTCCAGAAGTCGCTGTGCATCGAATGAATGTCGCCGGACGAAATGGTGATATTCCGGCCACTGCCCTGGTAGTCGAACCGCTGGACCATGACCAACTTGGGCACCTTGTGAGCGAATCCCGCAGGACACTTCACAGCCGTATTGCCCGAGACTGGCTGCCCGCTCGAGTTCTGCGGGTAGGCGTAGTGCTGTTTGACGGCATGGGTTCCCGAGAAATCAGCGGTGTTGCCCTTCTCGTGGCTGTTGCTCAGACCATCCCAGCATGAGGGAAAGTTGATCCGTGACGTGAGCTGAACCCTCGTGCCCGTAGCCTTGTGGCAAGCAGCGGCCACGGGATCGGCATAGGCTCCGTTCCGGCCTGAAAACTCGCCGCATCCCCAACTCACGACGTATCCAGGCTGAGGCCGAGTGGCGTTGCCGTTGCCCGCTACCAGGCGAGCGTCGGCCGGAAACGCTTGGACGGGGCTGTTCACATCTTCCTGGTCATTGTCCCAGTCGCGGTAGTAGTTTGTCTGACCGTCTATCGGAAGCGGCACTCCGGCCTTGAAGACGGTCGGGAACCAGTAGGCGGCGGAATCGGCAATGTTCGAGCAGGTCGTAGCCTTGCCAACAAGATCAGCATAGACTGCCGTATTTGGATTCGCCATCTCATCCAAGACGCTGTTCCCCAAGAAGGTGTGTAGATGCGCCGAGGGAACCGGCGCGTCGTTGGTAACGATGGGGTCTGCTTCTCGGCGCCCGTTTTCCGGCTTACAGTGAATCGACATGTGCGCCTCGGCAGGCGACGGTATCGCTGTCAACGCTGTCATCACTAGGGTAATGACTGCGGCGAAAGCGAGGCTAGGTTGCACGGACTTGGTCATAAGGTCTCCTTCGGGGCGAGTGAGTTAACTCGTTGGACGGGTCCCGGACGTTCTCTCGCCTGGGCATCGCGTGATCGAGTCGATTTCCATAATTCTCCTATCGGCCCCTTGAAATGGTAGCTTTAACCAAACGGCAGAGAGCTGGAAGACCGAAAGGATGGTTCGGGCCCTGCTCAGGAATCGAAGGGATAGCGTGCTGGATTTGGAGATCCTCTAAAGAAACCGGACGCACCCCGCCAGAGGGATCGGTAGTTCAGGGGTGGATTAAACGCGCACCTGAAACGGGCGCTGGTGGGTTCTAGGACCGCGGCTTCAGGCCAGGCCGAGAGTCGGCTGAGGGGCTGGCCACCCACCTCAACCTCGTGATTCTGAGGATCCGGCTGAGGCCAGTAGCAACCTCCCTTGCGCCGCCCCTGCGTGGCGGCTCGCGATCCTGCTTCCTGGGCCTCCCACCGCCATCCTTTCCGAAGCGTCCACCTCGTCGTTCCTTGCCTGCTGCTCGGCCAGAGGCTCCCTGAAAGTGGGCAACCCTTGCTCGGTGTGCCGAGGAGACCGGGCTTGGAGGTCTGACGATCCGCTACACTGGTTTCATGGGATGGCTGGACGGACGCAAGAATCCGCGCTACTTGTTGCTCTTCCTGTTTACAGTTGCTTTGAGTTCGCTTACTCCTGCGGCCGGCGCTGCTCCAGCCCCGGACTACGACAACATCGTCTACACGAGTCCTAACGGGGTGGACATAACGCTCGACATCTATCTCCCTCCAGCCACGCTTGGGGACGGCCCGTTCCCAGGTCTCGTCGTCGTCCACGGCGGGGCGTTCCGGCAGGGAAGCAAAGAGAAGTGGGCTGCTGACGCAGACCGGGCTTCTGCTTCCGGCTTTGTAACCTATGCGATTGACTACCGTCTGACCTGTGACCCCGCAAATCCTCCGACCGGCGTCGACCCCTCGCTGTGCGGGTATGGAGCGACCGCTCCCGTAAGCGACGTACAGGCGGCGATCCAGTGGGTGCGCGCTAACGCGAGCACCTATAGGACCGACGGGGCCAACGTCGGGGTGCTCGGAGGAAGCGCCGGCGGCAACATCGCAGGGATGGCGGGAATGTCGGGCAATGTCGGAGAGGATAAGGCTGACGTCGTCGCTTCGTGGTCTGGAGAAGTCAAGCTTCCCCTCCGGCCGCTCGCACCCGAGATTCGATATATCGGCTGCAAGCTCAGCAGCTGCCCTTCCAAGTGGGACCTGGCTTCGCCTCATTTCTTCGTGGATCCCTCAGATGCGCCGATCTACCTTGCGAACAGCACGGACGAGATCATTCCGCTTCAGGAAGCCACGGATTTCAGAGACCTGTGCGCCGCCGCAGGCATCCCCGTCGAACTCAGGATTCTGGAGGGAACGCGCCACGAACGGGCTTATAAGAACGATGTCTGGGCGGAGACGATGTCCTTTCTCCACAGACACCTCGATTCCTGAAGCCCGTAACGCGCATCTCCAATAACGAAGGTGGAACTTCTCAGTTGAAGTCGGTGACTCGTGTCCGGTAGGACCGCTTCATTTCCCCATCAGGAGGGGAGCTCTCAGACTTTCGACCGCGAGGCTTATGGCAAATTCAAGCTGCCGCGCAAACTAGCCGAGAGGATAGCCGGCTGTGACGACCCGCAGTGGACTGCTGACTCTGCCCACATGCGTGATGACGACTATGTCATCGGACTTGTCTTCAAAGGACAAGCTCGTGCCTATCCGGTTTGGATCATCGACAACTACCACGTGGTCAACGATTGCATCGAGGGACGGCGCGTACTCGTGACGAGTTGTGAGAGATGCCAATCCGGGTCGGCGTTCGAGGTTGACGGACTGCGGGGAAATCAGAAGCGAAAGCCCCTCTTCCGGGCAGCCGGCGTCTTGAACGCCACTTTGATCATGAAGGATCTCAGGACGGGCAGCTACTGGAATCACTATGAAGGTGCTGCCCTGAGGGGGCGCGCGGCTGGGGACGTATTGGCCTGGATACCGACATTTCACCTGGAGTGGGCCACCTGGGCGACACTTCATCCAGACACTAACGTCATGCTCCCTCCCGAAGATCCGCATCATCCAGATCCTCGCCACGGACACGGACGAGAGGAGTTTTTCTCCCGTCCCGGCATCGACCCAGATTTCCTGCCAACGATCACCGGGGAGCTCGACACTACCTATCCGGAAAATGAGATGGTGTTGACACTGGAGGAAGGCAGAGACAACTGGACCGCCTACCCACTGCGTGAGGTCCAACGCGAGGGTGGAGTCGTCAATGTCGAGGCTGCGGCGGAGCCCACGGTCGTGCTCGCCGGACCACGAGCGGACGGCTTCACCATGGCCGCCTTTTCACCTGAGTTGGGAGGACGTCGTCTGTCGTTTGAAAGAGACAACGGCGCCTTCCGGGACATAGAAACCGGGAGCCGGTGGACAATCGAGGGCCTTGCCACAAGAGGGCCGCTAGAAGGAGAACGCCTCGCTCACCGTAGATGGTTCTACCTTCGCTGGCATGCGTGGGTCTACTCCCATAGGAATACGCACATATTCCGAAGCACAGCTCCTCTCCCTGAGTTCACAGATGACTCGGCTACGGACCGTGGCGAGTTCCCTGCGCTGCGCTCGACTTTGAGGAGGGCGGGAAAAGAGGTCCGTTTTGAGGGACCTCTCGTCACCCAACGCAAGCCCCGCGAGTCGCTTTCCAGCATGGCCGCGTATGTGGATGGTCAACGGATCAACATCCACCGGTTCCGGACGCAAGCAGCAGCGCGGGATTTTGATGCTTTGGCCGGTGCGTGGTCGGGCCGACCTCTGAAAGCCCTCGTAAATGTGAACCGAACGCTCCGGAGGGGGTGCTTCGTGCTGGAATCCGATCCAGAGAACCGCTTTGCCGACCCAGCCCAGCTTATCCTCCGGCCCGAGACCCAAGCATGGGGGGTGCTCCTGTCAGACTTGGGCTCCATAGAGAATGTCGAGGCTCAATCGACATCTCCCGATGAAGTTGCGTTCGCTGATGTCCTCCGGAGGCTGCGCCTGTCGGGATTGGAAGTAATCGAGGCAGCATTTCTTCCCCCCTCCCAACTGCGACCGCAATGCATCAACGGAATCGCCTTTCTGTTGGAAGCCGACAGCTTCCTTCTGTACCGGTTCGAGTCCGTCCAGGCTGCAACCGCCTACGCCGCCGGCGAAGAGCATTGTGTTCACGCAAGCACCTTCGTCCTGCGCTCCACCCCGGACTCCATGTATCTTCACCAACCATATGAGATCGCCTACGCAGGCGATCACACGATTCGGTGGTCAACGCTTCTGGATGACCCCCGCCTTCCCTCAGCTCTGAAAGGTTAATGTGATGAGCAGGTCCAGTCCCCCGACATCTGATTTCTCCAAGGTGAAGCAACAGCAAAAGGACGCCTGGGAATCCGGAGATCTGGGCATGTTCTCGAAGACAATCGTCCTCGTGAGTGAGCTTCTTTGTGAAGCGGTCGACCTGCGAAGCAACCAGAAGGTATTAGACGTGGCGGCCGGCACGGGCAACACGGCCATCGCTGCAGCACGCCGGTGGTGTGACGTAACGGCCGTGGACTTCGTGCAGGGTTTGCTCGAGCAAGCCCGCCGCCGGGCCGAGGTGGAAGCGTTCAGCATCTCGGTCGCGCAGGGTGACGCCGAGAATCTTCCCTTCAAAGACTCCAGCTTTGACGTCGTGCTGTCGACATTCGGTTCCATGTTCGCACCAAACCAAGAGAGGACCGCAGTTGAGCTCCTCAGGGTCTGCCGCCCCGGAGGAAAGGTGGGAATGACGAACTTTCCGCCGGATAGCTTCGCCGGAGAGTTCTTTCGAGCGATGGCCCGACACGCCCCCCCACCTCGGGGCATCAAACCCTCAGTGCTGTGGGGCCTGGAGGACCGCCTTCACGACCTCTTTGGTGCCGGGGCATCCAGCATAGATCTTAGACGCCGAACTTTCTTTTTTCGCTACGCTTCGCCCCAGCATTGGCTGGATGTCTTTCGCACCTATTTTGGCCCCGTCCGCAGCGCATTCCAGACGTTGGACACAGCCCGAGCCGAAAGACTGTCAACTCAACTTCTCAATGTGGTAGGCCACTTCAACCAGGCCACCGACGGCACAGTCGTTGCACCCTGCGACTACGTTGAGATTGTGGTGCTCAAGAGAACCTGAGAGAGGAGCCATCATGTCCACAGCAGTGCGAGATGAGATAGCCAGCTTCATCCTTCTGGAAGTCCTGGCAGACGAACAAGGGGATGCACTCCAACCCGACACTCCCTTGTTGAACGGGCTGATCGACTCTTGGGCATTGATGCAGCTTGTGGTCTTTCTAGAGGACAGATTTAACCTCACCGTCGAACCTGAAGAGATCGTGGACGCCAACTTCCACTCCCTAGAGGCGATATCCGCATTCGTGGAGCAGAAGGGGCAGTCATCCGACCCATGAGTGCCCGGTCAGGATGGCAGGGCTGTCCGGCGAAAGTCACTCGACCTGCCATCATGGGCTCACTGGCGCCTTATAGCTCTGATCTAACCCCTTCTCAAGCCTGCGGGACGAAGAAGACTTTCTGGGTTGGATATGGTCCGGTCATGGAATTCTCTCATCAGAACGATGAGCTGCCTGGCAGTCGTCTGCGTTTCCGGCAGATAGGGATTACCTTGGAGGACTCGCACGAGATCCTGGCGGTGGCGCCGGGAAATCGCAAACCACGTAAACAGAAGTTGCAGTCGATAGAACAACTCGGTCAATTCGTACCAGATGTCCACTCCCTCGCTGACCCGTTTTTCGTAAGCTTGGAAAGCTCCCTGCTCGTTTCCCCTCCATGACTGCTCTATCGCCTCGTGCGCGAACAGCGCTGAATAGAGAGCGACATCCACGCCTGAGGAGAAGATCGGATCAACAAAACGGAGCGCATCGCCAACCAGCAGCCATCCCCTGCCTGAAAACTGCTCCATCTTGTAGGAATAGTCGCCTTCTATCCACCAGGGCTTGATTCGCTCCGCGCTCTGCATCGTTTGAGACATGGTGCGGTTGCGACCGATCAGACTCTCGAAGAATTGTTCATGCGACTTACCCGACTTTCTGAAATCACCCTTGTCGGTGACAACTCCGACCGAAACGATTCCATTGCGCATGGGAATCTGCCACCCCCATGCCCGCTCGAGCCCAAGGAAGTGCAGGAAAAGGAAGTCCTCAAAGCCGGGAGGACTCGCGCCTAAGGTTTTGAACCAAGAATAGATTGCATACTGATTGAACTGAGGGTCCTTCCTCTTCAGTCCCAACTGGGTTGCTAGCAGGCACCGACGGCCGGACGCATCGACTATTGTCCTGGCGAAGAGATCTCGTTCCCAGCCATCGGTCGCGGCCGCTCGCACCCCCACCGCTCGATCGCCTTCGAAAAGGACCTTTTTGACGGCGACGCCCTGGAGCACCTTGGCTCCCGACTCAAAGGCGTGGCGAAGTAGCAACGCATCTAGCAGATCCCGCTCCACGTTGTAGCTATAGGGCTGGATGGCATTAGGCGGCGGGTAGTCACTTGTGCGGATAGCGAGAAACTTCCAAATTGGGGAGTTCGGGGCCGTCCACCCCACCCCGCTCTTGTGAAAAAAGCCCGCCTCCTCCATCTTTGGCAGGAAACCGATGAGATCGAAGACAAAATTCGTCGACGGAGTCAACGCTTCTCCGACATGGTCACGAGGATGAATGTCCCGCTCGATGACCACAGATTTGTGGCCGGCCTGGGATAGCAGAGTCGCCAACGTCGAACCTGCTGGACCACCTCCGATGATAATGACGTCGGCATCGAGTTCCCCGGGCCTCATACGGCGCCGTCCGGGGGCTTCCCGTGAGACTCCTGGGGCCCGCGCAAAGCGAATCGCCTGAGTTTTCCGCTTGGGGTGCGAGGAAGCTCATCGACAAACTCGAACTTCTGCGGAACCTTGAAACTTGCCAATCTGCTTCGGCATAGACGCACGAGCTCCTTTGACAGAGTCTCATCCCGTCCCTGTGACTTAACAAAGGCCCTGAGAGACGGCACTCCCTCGCCTTCGTCTACGGCCGCAACTGCAGCATCGGTGACATCGGGATGGCTTCGAAGCACCTCCTCTACTTCCACCGGAGCCACCCAGACGCCGCCAAGCTTGATCAGATCGTCAAGGCGCCCTTCATAGAAGAGCGCTCCGTCGATCACGCGGACCTGATCCCCCGTCCGTATCCAAGGCCCCCTCCGTACGCGAGCCGTGAGTTCCGGACGACACCAGTATCCGGCAAAGACGGTCGGCCCCTTCATCCACAGCTCTCCGCTTTGCCCTTCAGGAACCGGCTGCTCGTCCCTATCACGGACTTCCACCTCATAGCCTTTCAGGGCCCGGCCCGCGCTTCCCGGCACGACTTCATCCATCAGGTTCGACGTCACGTGATGAAGCGCTTCGGTGGATCCCAGGCCGTCGATTAACGGCAAACCAAAACGCCGGCGAAAGCTATCAAAGAGGGGCACGGGGAGAGCCTCCCCGGCCGACAGAGTCATGCGGACGGAGGAAGGCAGCCGCGCCGTGCCCAGGCGGGTGAACCCGTCAAAGAACGCCGGAACACCGAAAAGGACTGTCGGCTCGCGCTCGGTCAGCACATCGGCGACCCGAGCCGGAATTGAGGGTCCGTCGTTTACGACGACGGAAGCACCTGCTGACGCTGGAAGGTACACGGAGTTGCCGAGACCGTACGCGAAAAACATCCTGGAGACAGATAGGACGAGATCGTCCGCCTCCATCCCGATAACCTGCTTCGCCAAGCCCTTCGGCGCATCCTTGAGGTGTCGATGCCTGTGCATGACGGCCTTGGGCAGCCCGGTTGTTCCGGACGTATAGAGCCACAGGGCTATGTCTTCTTGTGTGGTGGGGGCAGGTGACAACCGTTGAGGAGGGCCACAGACCTCATTCCACGACCTAACGCCCTCGATGCGTCTCTCCCCGGCCAACAAACACTGAGCTTGCGTACCCTTCACCGCCGGGAGCACCGAAGCGATAGAAGAGGGGTCACTGATCACTACGCTCGCCTGGCTATCTGAGAGAACAAAGCGCAAGTCGGAGGCCGTTAGGCCTAGAGCCACCGGTACCGGAACAAGGCCGGCTTTCATCGCTCCCCAAAAGCTGACGACGAACTCGGAGCTGTCCTGTGCTGCGATAATTACCCGATCTCCTCGTTGCAAACCAAGGCCGAGCAGACCAGCACCAGCTCCGTCCGCAGCCTCAGACACCTCCTGATAGCTCCACGTCCTTTCAGCGGTTATGAGATAAGGCCTTTGCGATTGACTCCCCAAATTGCGCTCCAGCAAGTCGACAGTGCAGTTGTAGTTGGCTTGTTCCCGGTCGTCCGAGACTTGCTGGTTGCTCATCAGCGCACCTCCTGCTGATAATCTGCGACGTTCAACGTCGGATCCCAGAATCTTACGCCAGGTGATCGCAGGGAGCGACTCGACAACCAAGAAGCCGATGCGACCGGCGGTCGAAGCGACGTATCGCCGCCAGATGTATGCATTTGCGCCTACCGCGCCGCCATGTCCTTCTTTCAGGTTTCGATGGATGTCTTCATCACTTCCCGCATGACCGAACTCGAATCCAAACTTGTCCACTGCTTGTGAGCTGAACAACTCGCCCAGGTTTAGCTCCTCGGCTTGCAGTCGATCAAGGACGTTGGGGTCGACGCGGGCAAAGTCGACAAAGGCCAAGTTTCGGCTAAGGATGACGTCTCCGACCTTGTACCTCGTCCACCGAACCAACAGATCACCCTCGGGTCGCAAGAGCCACCTGAGCCATGGAGAAAAAGGAGGGGCCACACGGATCTGCTTGATGACCTCGAGTTGGGGATGCGTGCCAAGAATCGACTCGATCACGGCACCAAGGGTCCCATCCGTTCGATGAAGAACGTCGGTCGGATCGGTGATCCTCGGCTTCGCCGCTGCAAGGGCCGATCGCTCCGATCTCGCCGGGGTCGGCACTGCTTGCCCAACTGCGACCAACGGCGGGGTTGGGACGCCCCTTCGAGCCTCCGAAGCCCGTCCAATCGCCCGCGCAACCGGTTCCAACGAATCGATGATTTCGCGACATCCGCTGGGGGCAAATCTCGCAGGACTCGAAAGGCCCCCTTTTCTAGCATCCATCGGCAAGATTGCCCCGTCTGCACCGGAGGCGACCGCTGCCCTTGCCGTGGCCGACAGCACGTCGAAACTGAACCCGGAGCTTCCTGGATCGGCCAAGATCGGAAGATGGGTTGACTGCTTCAACAAGGGGATCAGGTTGATCTCGAAGCGAGGCCGAGAACCGAGACCAGGAGTCGGGAGCGCAGCCTCACACAACAGCACTCGTCCATTTCCATTCCAAAGCACATACTCTGCGGCCAACAAGAATTCCTCGACAGTCGCTCCGAGCCCCCTCCTCATCAGGATGGGGATATTGGTTTTCCCGAGCTGTCGAAGCAAGCTGAAATTCTGCATGTTCCGATGCCCGACCTGCAATAGGGCTCCGGCCTCAACAGCAAGGTCGATATGGCGAGGATCGTCGATTTCAACACAGATCGCGAACTCATGCTCTCGCGCAAGAGCACCCAGGCGCAACAGATATTCGCGGCCAACGTCATCATCTTGCACCCCGTCAGCCGCACCGTGCGTACCCAGGAGGAGGACGTCGCCGCCTGCCGCCCGCACCATGAGGGAAAGTCTCTCAGGGTCATACTGAACCGCTGCGCCATCAACGGATAACAGGGTAAGAAGCGGACGATTGCCACCCGCTGCGAATACCGCCTCTTCTCCGGCGCTCGTGGAACGAGAAGTGAGAACGACCTCAGGCCTTACTTCTCCGAATAGCTGGCGGCTTGCGAGACGGTATGGGGTCGACAGCTCGATGCTCCGCGTGACTCCCGGAAGCCTCTGAAAGGCCGTTGAATCCACGGGTTGCCCGCCGTTCTCGATCGTTAATGCGCTCCATCTGTCTCCTTCGGTAGACACAACCGTCGATCCCAGCCGATCGGCCAGCAAGAAAACCTCCTGGCGCTCCTCCGGCGTGACGTCGGGTCGCAAAAGCAAAACGACTGCCGAGGCACCCCCGGGGGGCATCAGCAGGGCCTGTCAACGGCGGCCGCCATGCCTTGCACAGAGGTCATGAGATCTCGGAAGTCCGCTGGTGCAAGTGACTGAAATCCGTCCGAGAGCGCCATGGGTGGATTCGGATGTACCTCAACCATAAGCCCGTCTGCCCCCGCAGCCACGCCCGCCAGCGCGACGGCCCTTACGAGGTCCGTTCGACCCGTCCCGTGGGATGGGTCGAGGACAACGGGCAGATTGCATCTGAGACGAAGCTCGGCCACAGCAGAGATGTCGACACTATTTCGAAGGCTCGGCTCGAACGTCCGACTCCCCCGCTCGCAGACGACTACACGTCCATCGCCTAATGCCTGCACCGTTTCCACCGCCACCATCACTTCCTCTATGGTCGCTGTAATTCCTCGTTTCAACAGAACGGGACGATCGCATCTTGCGGCCGCCTCGAGCAGAGGTGCGTTCTCCATGTTGCGGGCGCCGATCTGGACCATGTCCGTAAACTCGGCCACAAGCTCGACATCCTCGACACCCATGGCCTCCGTCACAACCCCAAGCCCCAGCTCATCGGCAACTCGACGCATAATCTTCAGCCCGCTGAGTCCCAGTCCCTGAAAGGAGTATGGAGAGCTTCGGGGCTTGAAGGCACCTCCTCGCAGCAGCGAAGCACCGGCCTTGCTCACCGCAATCGCTGTCTCGCGGAACTGCTCGAAGCTTTCAACCGAGCAAGGGCCAGCGATCACAGCAACTGGCGCATCTCTCCCCAAGGGGACATCGCCTACCCAAATCATCACTTGCGACTCCCCGATATTCCACGACAACCCGCCAACCATGAGGATCGGGAGCTATACGAAAGGAACCTCGCGTCTAAGCAACCGTCCCGCCCTTCCTGCCCGCCCATTAACTGAGCCCAGCTTAGCAAGGTCACCGGCATACCCGATTCACTTTCTGTGGCTCGAGCGATTCGGAAGTCCTCCGCTTCTGGATACCTAGTGCAGATCTCGCCGGACTTGCCAGAAGTAGCTCAGGATCCGGATCGGGGACATTCTCGAAACCCCGGGATGGTCTAGCTGCGGGATCCTATTCGTCCAAGCCCGAACGTGGCTGTCTTCATTGGACTTGGCCTACCGGGGCGGCTGAAAGCCCAGCTCGATGACTTCAAAGGAGCCGAGGGGGATGCTCTCGAGAGCGTCGGCCGTAAGGACGCCGGCCCACAGGTCACCCCGCCCTTCGGCGAGAGTATGTTCAAGCTTGATCGAGGCCGGGCCTCCGGACATGTCTCCGATCACCGCCCCATACCTCTGCAGCGACTCCGCTATCACGCGGGCCCCAGGGGACAATGCAAGGGCGTCGAGGTTTACGGATGGCTTGATGCGGATGCGGGTGCCCTCAGGGGGAGCATATGGGTGATCCGAGCTTTTCGGTCCCTTGTCCTCGCCACCCAGCATGGGGAATACGGCCGCCGAGCGTCTGGTCTCGTTTACGAACATCTCCAAAACATGATCGATGCCGCCGGCCTGGATCTCATCCAAGCGTATGGCCATAACCGATGCGGGTACGCCTCGGTGGCCTTCGTTGCGCGGATCGCTGTCCGCGAACCGATCCCAGCTCCCGTCGAGCCCGTTGGAGTCGAGATAGTGGATGCTGCCGCCCGCGGCACTCCAGGTATCGGTTCTGGAATCGTAGAGCGCCTCGAACAGACCCGCGACGTAACCGTTTTCGAGATCGAACACCGTCATCGCACCATCTCCGCTGACCATGCCGGTAGCGGCGTTGATGTCAGGCTGAGCTCCCTTCGGTATCCTCAGATTCGCGAACTGACGCGGCAACACCTGCGCGCAGCCACATTCGGTCTCGGCAGGATGGGGGCTTCTCACCCTGTAGGTGGGATCACCGTCTTCCGCCCAGTAGATGGGCCGCCCCCACGTTCCGTGTGCGGTCGCTCCGGAAAGACTGATGTAATCGGTTGTGTTCGTCGCCCTTAGAAAGTTGATGATCTCCGGGGAGAGCGGATCCACCGGAGCGTCCTTGGGCAGCGGCGTGTTCCAGTAGCTGGAGGCGGTGAAGGGCCGGTAAGGAGCGGTCGCCGGCGGGGAGTCGGTGGGCGTGGCGGTCACTAAGAGATAAACGGCCAGGGAGATTGACCCCAGAACCGCTAGACCTTCTAACTTATTAATCCTCTTGGGCCCACGGCGCACTCTTGGGCGGCTTGGGGGCGTTTCCTTGCGCAACTCAGTCGTGGTGCCAGAATGCTGGGACCTGAGCGCGAGCTTCCGAGTAACCCCCAGGACAAACCCACCCAGGGTGGACAGGAGCCCCCGTGATCTCACAGGATTGTGGCAGGATCCTGCATCGATATCAGTGCAATCGTCTCGAATCTGCAGTCCCGCCCCCACTTCCGTCCAATAGGAACTATCCGTAGGATAAGAGAAATTGGTTTGCTAACTGCGCTGGCCCCGGCCTCACCCGAGATGACCACCGGCAACTTTGAACTCTTACCCGGGAAGCCACCCCCTGGCACGGTTTCCGCCATTACGAGGAAAATTGGCTTAGCGCCGAATGCCTGTCTCTCTCGTAGAGGCTATCCCCTCGCCCTCCAGGTCCGGACGCCTGCACGAACCGCTCGGAAGGCTGAGGTCTTGCGGACTCCCAGATACCACGGTGAGCTCTTTATGCGCAGGGCGAGGAGGGCATCGTCTCGATAGATCCCGGCCCGTGGTATGGCGTACCGCCCTACGGGTTCCCTCCGCTGGGAGGAGCCAACGGCGTACCTGTATCCGGCCTTCTCCGCAAGTCGGCACACCCGGTCGTCGTGGTAGCCGAACGGATATGCGAGGCCATGAACGGAGCCCCCCAGCAGCTCTTCGAGAAGCAGACGGCTGGCTTCCAGGTCACGCCTGCACTCCTCGTCGCCCATTTTGGTGAGATCCGGGTGCGTGTGAGTGTGGGACTCGAATCGAACTCCGGCCTCCTGCATCTCCAGGATCTGATCCAGCTGCAGAGTTGTCAGCGGGTACGGCGGTGGGTCGTCTACCCAATCGACGGGATGGCCTTCAGAGGTCAGCGTCTCTGCCACGAGAAAGACAGTGGCGGGCATTCGCTCTCGACGCAAAACCGGAAACGCGTGGTGGTAGAGATCCTCAAACCCGTCATCAAAGGTCACTGCCACTGCGCCCCCGCGAAGGCGGCCGTGCCGTGAGATGCCGGACACCGCGTCGGCGATGTCAACCACTCGCCTTGTGCGGCACAGCCACGCGCAGTGGGCCGAGAACCGCTCTGGCGCGACGGCCAGGGTCGAATTCCATTTCGGGTCTACGGAGTGGTAGGTAAGGACAGACATGCACGTGCAGCCTACGATCGAAGGCAGGACTATCGCGACCTGACCCCGATCGGATTTGGGCACCCCCACCAGAAAGATAGTGATTCCCCCAGCGGGGGCCTTGTCGTCGACTCGGGAGCGTTCAATCAGCTGACGGGTATATACGCCCGACGGAAACGCCCGAATTCCCAGATTCAGCCCCCTTACGGGTTTCGGCCTGACCATATCCTTTTGCTTCCATCGGCCTCATTCAATTCCTGGACCGCTGCCGTGCTCCGAGCCACCGGGACCTGGACGCACAGGGGCTGGATCTCCGATGGAGGTGTTCAGGGCCGGGCCTCGGAGCGCACAATCGCTGGCCGGCTCTGCGGTGAGGTAAATGCTGAGACCCAACGTAGTATTCGAGGGAGGAACATTTGGGACTTGCACGGGTAATATCGGGACTACTCCTTGGCATCCATTGCCTCTTGTTCCTCGCGCCCGATGCCAGGGCGCAGCAAACCGAAAGGGCAGTTCCACTCACGGTTCAGACCGTCCCTCGGTTGGCGGGAATCAGATTCCGCGTGGACGGTCGTAGCTTCGTTTCCGACAACCACGGACTTGCGTTGATCACGGTCGACAAGGCCGGCACTCATGAGCTAGTCGCCGCCCCCCGGCAGCTCAAGAGCGATGTGCGTGTCGCATTCGAAGGATGGTCAGATGGCGTCTCTTCTGCCCGGCGGGAGATCACCGCGGAGTCGTTCACATTCCTCCAAGCCGGGTTTAGCTCCAGATATCTGTGGAGCCCGGACTTCGTGGACTCCAAAGGGGTCCAATTCGACAGGGAAAGAATCGACTCCGTCACAGTGGTGGACGATCTCGATAACCGTTTCCACCTCCAAGCGAACAAAGCATGGTGGCTGCAGGGTACTCGTGTCACGGCCTCCGACCCCCTGCTTAGCGCCGAAAGAATCCTGTACCGGGTCGATGAGGTCGAAATCGACGACACCACCGTCGAGGCGTCGACTCAAGAGCCCTTCTTTCCTGGATCGAAGCAGACATCTGTCGTTGTTGGGCCGTCCTTTCCGTCCCTGCGCATCCTGGTGAGGGATGCGCTCTTCGGTTCACCCATGAGCGGCTCCGTCCTCATCCGCTATCCCGGCGGGCAGGTCGAACGGCATCCGCTCGACCGACAAGGTGCTTTGGAGCTTAAATCGCTGTCTCGAGGCGACTATGCCGTGACGACTGACGCCGAGGGGCTAAGCAAGACGCACTCCTTCCTGGTGTACCGGCGTCAAGAGCTTCAACTGCAGGTGGTCAGCTACGTCGATATCGGCGTCGCCGCCGTAGTCATAGCCGCTGTCGCCGCCGGCGCAATGGTCCTTCGCCGTTGGTCTTAGCTCAGCTTGCTGCCATTTTTGCCCTCTTTCACGTCAAGATCGCTTAGTCTTTGACAGACTCATTGGGAGGAAAGGGGCGGTATGAGTGAGGTTCCTCGCAGTATCTCGGCCGTGTTGATTTTATTGGGGATCGGCATGTCAGCGGCCTGCGGAGGTACCAGTCAAGGGCTCGAGCAGGGCACCCCCAAGGAGAGAAGGGAAGCAGCCGGGGGCCCCGGAGGCGATGTCTCCATCACCTTGACGGCAAAGGACAACACCTTCCAGCCAAAACGTCTACGGCTTCCGGCGGGCAGCGACGTCACCCTCAAGTTCCTCAACAAGGGAGAACTCCCCCATACATTCACGGTCAGGGAGCTCGACCTCGATACGGGCTCAATTGAGCCAGGGGGTTCCAAGCGTGTGAGGTTTTCCGCACCAGACAGCAGGATGCAGTTCCTATGTACCATTCACGAGTTCGAAGGACAGGTAGGCGACCTCATTCCCCGCTGACTACCTTAAAGAGAACACCCAACGGACAAGTAGAGGAAACAATCGAGTGGAAAGCAAGAGCCGCATTATCGGTTTTCTCATCGGGTTGGTCCTCATCGGAACGGCCTGCAGCCCCGATGTGGAACCCCTTCGTCAGGGGAGGGGAGAGAATCCGCAAGAGACTACAGTTCAAGAGCCTTCACAAGCCCCGTCCGACAGCTCTAGCATTAATTGGTCGGCGTACTTGTTTGGACCAACTCATTCTTCCCGAAACAGCAATACAAAGGCGATCACTGCCACTAATGCCTCTGATCTTACCGAGGAGTGGCAATGGGCACCTGAACCGCCTTCGCAAGAAGGACAACCTCCCTCACAGCTCTTCGCGAGCCCGACCGTCTTTGACGGGACGGTCTATATCGGCGTTAACAGCGGGGACTTTTATGCTCTCGATGAGGCAACTGGAACCGTTCGTTGGAAGCAATTCCTCGGATTCCTCGAGCAAAACGAGAGTTGCGGACGTCGAGGGACCACCTCCACAGCGACTGTTGCCGAGGATCCGAAGACGGGCGAGCCCACCGTCTATGTCGGAGCTGCCGATGGCAATCTCTACGCCTTGAATGCCGCCAGCGGTGATACACGATGGAAGTCATTTGTGGTAAGCCCCCAAGAAGACGGGCACAACTGGTCCTCACCCACGGTTATGGACGGACGGGTGTACGTGGGAGTCGCGTCGCACTGTAAGAGCACGGTGCGAGGAGGTGTAAAAGAGTACGATCAGGCCACCGGTCGATTGCTAGAAACCTACTGGACGGTGCCAAAGGGCGTAATCGGGGGAAGTGTCTGGAGCAGCGTCGCCGCAGCTTCGAACGGAAAATCCATCTTTGTATCTACCGGCAACGGGGATCTCAACGGGGGCGATCCCGGCGATTCCTTCTCGGTGGTTCGTCTGAAAGCCCGGACGCTCACAAAAGAGGACATATGGACTGCACCCCTGGAGGGTACGGATCTGGACTTCGGGGCCTCACCGACACTGTTCTCGGCTCGCATAAACGACGAGACCACGCCAATGGTTGGGGCGTGCAACAAGAATGGCCGTTTTTACGCCTTCAGACAAAAGAACCTGTCGGCCGGACCCGCGTGGGAAGTCGAGGTGTCCGGCAAGTGGCCGAACGACGGCAACTGCTTGGGTGCAGCCATCTGGGACTCCGATCGTGAGCGCCTGTTCGTGTCCGGCGCGCAAACTACGGTAGATGGGAAAAGCCATCGTGGCTCAATCAGGGAAGTAAATCCTGCCACTGGCGCTTTCCTCTGGGAACTCGGTCTCCCGGGAGTGGTATGGGGGAGCCCGTCCATGAATGGCAATAACATAATTGCTGTGCCGAGCTTCGACACTGACCCCTCAGCTGAAAGGGCTGTGTGGCTCATTGACGCAAACGACGGATCAATGGTGGAAACTCTTGACACAGCTGACAACCCAGTCTTCAGCCAACCGGTGTTCGCAGACAATTACTTGTTTGTGGCGACCGTGGGGGGTGGGTTGATCGCCTACAAACTCGAGTTCTGAGGACGGGGCAAGAAGAGTAGTCGCGTGTTCTTGGGCGGGACAAGCGCGGGAGCATTGCCATGCTTAGCGACCCTCTCCCAGTCCGAGCGGCCGCTGCCAAGCATTGGTCTCAGCAGCGAACCCAGTTTGCGTGGCATCGAGCCATTAGTGCGGCTCGGGGGACCGAAGAGGCACCGACTCGGCCCATCTTTGTGCTCGGCTGTCCGCGATCGGGGACCTCTGTGGTTTTCGCCCTTCTGCAGCGGCATGAAGCTCTTCGATCTCCCGGCAAAGAGGGGCACGCCCTGTGGAATGCATACCAGCATCCTCGTCTCAAGGGTTGGTCTTCCGATCGGGCGACATACCAAGACGTAAAGCCGTTCGAGCGGCGATACCTGTACACCGCTATCAAGTCGACGACCGGCGACCTACGTTTTCTCGACAAGACACCCAAGAACATTTTAAAGCTCCCGTACCTCGCCAGCCTGTTTCCCGATGCCACCTTTGTCTTTGTCAAGCGTGACGGCCCCGACACGGTTAACTCCCTGATCGAGGGCTGGACCGTGCGTTTCGGGATTTCCTATCGCTTGCCTCAGCGCCTGGAGCTTGTGGACTATCGAGGACGGTACTGGTGCTACGTCCTGCCCGAGGGTTGGCGAGATTGGGCGCGTACCTCGGTGGGCGACGTTGCGGCGTTTCAATACGTGGAGTCTTACGAGACCGCCCTCGACGATAGAACAGGCTTATCGGATCACTCTTTTGTGGATCTGCGCTACGAGGATCTCCTTCAGCAACCCGTCCGCCAGACCAAGGCCCTGCTCGATCGACTCGAGTTGCCCCCTTCTGACTCAGTTATGGAGATGGCCCACGACTTGACGGCCTATCCCTCGAAATCGACCGTGAGCCGTCCCAGGGAAGGCAAATGGCGCCAGAGAGCTGAAGAGATCGCCAGGATTGCGCCTCGCATCACCCCGACGGTGTTGCGACTTGGATATGAACAAAAACAGACACGGGATATCCTCGGGAGCTAGACTTCCTAAACGACGCTTTGTTACTTGATCCCGGAGCAGCCGATTCATGCCTCGGCGCTCGGCTCGGTAGCCGCACGATCCTTCGCTCTAACGGCCCACGCATAGTAGCATCGCACCTTCTTGCGGGGGTCTGCGCTGCGTCAGGAGTTGTGCGGTGAGTGAGCGACTATTGGTAATCGGTTGGGACGGCGCGGATTGGGAGATCCTCGACGATCTGATCGCACTCGGGTGTCTGCCGAACGTCGAATCGATGTTACGTCGGGGCGCACGAGGGACTCTCCAATCAACGATCCCCGACCACTCCTGGGCTGCGTGGTCCACATTCCTCACGGGGTTGAACCCGGGAGGACACGGGGTATTCGACTTTGTGGAGCGCGATCCCGCCGAGCCCCAAAGGCGCGTCCCAGTTTCATCCGGATCAATCAAGGCAGAGACATTCGTAGAAAGGCTGTCAAACGCCGGACATGAGGTTCGGGTCGCCAACATTCCGGTTACCTACCCCCCCTTTCCGATCAAAGGTAAGATGATCTCCGGCATTGGGATCCCACGTGGTCAGACGTTCGTATACCCGGGAGAGTGGGCCGGGGAATTGGAGCGCCGGGCGCCCTTTCCCACGAACGGGATGGAATGGACGCAGTTCAGGGACCATCCCCAGGATCTCGTCGACGAGGCCCGTTCGTACATAGAGCGCAGGACCGCCTCATTCGAGGTCTTGCTCGAGGGAGACTGGACGGTGGCGACTTGTGTCTACGTCGCTCCCGATCGGCTCCAGCACGCCTTCGGAGCACATCTGCTCCCGTCCCACCCAGACCATGCGAGGCTCCGGGACACACCGCTCGCCAGATCGGTCCGGGAAACCTACCGGCTTCTCGACCACCAGCTCGGATGCCTTTGGGAGAGTGCGGGTCCCGAGACAACTCTGGTGCTGATATCCGACCACGGGTTCGGGCCCGTCAATCGGGCGGCCAATCTCAACCAGGTCCTCTGCCAGTTGGGACTGGCCACGCCCACAAGAACCGGAGAGGCCACCACTTTCTTACGCCGGTCGATGCTGTGGAGAACAATCGGGGCACGCTCGATCGGACAGGCAATCAAACGTCGCGCCAAGTCGCCGGCTACGCTCGACTGGTCCAAGACAACGGCTTATCGCTCAAGCCACGGTGGCGGGGTATCCATCAATCTGAAAGGTCGAGAAACCAAAGGGATAGTTGAGGCCCGTGATTACGAAAGGGTGTGTCAGGAGGTGCGGGAGGCGCTCCTCGGCTTCAAAGATGGGAGCGGCGACTCGCCGGTGGCCGAGGTCTTGCTGCGAGAACATCTCTACTCAGGCGACCACATAGGGCTAGCTCCCGACTTACTAGTCCGGCCCAACCCGCTCTGGACGCTGACCTACACCGACGACGCCACCTCGATCACCGATTGGCCGACCGGCGATCACCGCCGAAGCGGCGTCGTGCTGGCGGCCGGGGGCCGAACGCGCCCGGGCGACCTGGGACGACGCGCCCTCGCCGACATGGCCCCCACAGCCCTAGCCTTCTGTGGGGTGCCCGCTTCAGGCCATGACGGGAGCGCCATCGAAGAAATCGCCGGGCACGGCGATGAAGCGGGGCCGGCGCCACCACCGAGCGAACACATCCGCCGGAATCGAGCTCTCACTCCGAAGGACGAAACCCAGATCGCAGATCACCTTCGCAGCCTCGGCTACATCGAATAAGGGTCTTTGCCCGCTGTCTACAGGATCATTTGCCTGTCGTCCGATAAGCCGAGCGCTGCAGAATCAAGACTGATTCCGGGTCTCGGATCGCCTGGCCCAGCCGACCAGGGTCCTGAGGACTATTCTCATGTCCTTGCTCAGAGACCAGTTTTCGATGTAGTAGTTATCGAAGGCAGCCCGCTCCTCGATCGATGTGTCGCCCCGCAATCCATGGATTTGCGCCCAACCGGTAAGCCCGGCCGGCAGACGATGACGGGCCTCGTACTGCGGATACAGATTCGAGAACACGTTCACGAAGTGAGGGCGTTCCGGCCGGGGCCCAACAAGCGACATCTCACCCCGCAGGACATTGAAGAGTTGAGGCAGCTCGTCCAGACTGGTCCTCCGCAGGAAGCCCCCGAGACGAGTTACTCGACCCCCGTCGGCAACCCATTCACTCGCCTCCACATGGCCGTCGGTCACGTGCATGGTGCGGAACTTCAACATCTCGAAAGGATGTCCCCCTCGGGTGATACGCCGTTGACGGTGGAGAATGGGCCGCCCGAGATCGAGGTAGATTGCTCCACCGATCAGCAGAAGCAAGGGGCTGAGGACAAGCAGGGAAACCCCGGTGAATACGAGATCGAAGAACCTTTTGAATGCCCACTGGGGCCGATACTGGGCCGGCGACTTGAGGTGCATTACCGGAACGCCCCAGATGTGATCCCCGTTTTGACCTCTCCATCCAAGTTCAAAGAGCCGCGGCACGATCCAAACAGAAGCACCCTCGGCGATGGTGTCCCGCAACGTCCCCACCATGGTCTTCTCGTCTCCCGACGAGTAGGTTACGAGGACCACCTCCGCCCCCGTCGCACGCACGAGTTCGGGGAGGTCCGAGATACCGCCCAGAACCGTCGTGCCCAGCTCTGACGCGGCGAACTTGGCATCCTCGTCAACCGCGCCGACGACCTCGAGCCCGTATTCGCCATGCGCGGCCAGCACGGAAATCACCCGGCGGGCGATCTCCCCGCCGCCGACGACCAGTGCCTTCCTCTTATTGCGTCGCCGACGCGACGCTCGCTCCGCCATCCGAAGAAGGCCATGGGTACCCAGCAAAAATGGCCACGCCGTCAGTGTCACTCCAACGAGAACCGGCATGCTCCCGACCCCGGTGAGTACCGAGAATGCGGAGGCGAATGCGTACGAGAGCCAGGCCCGTCGGAATACCACCCCCGTGGCGATCATCTCCGACACCAAGCGCTGATGCGAGAGCCGCCAGGAGGCCAGCATGGCGAAGAACAAGAAGCTGAAGAGAACTACGCTTGGATCCAAACCTCGCGTTACTAGAACCGAGCCGGGGATCAGCAGCAACGGCGCGAGCAACTCCCCGAACAGAAACGGATCCTTGACAATCCTCCGATGAGGTCGCAGACCGGACCGGCCGAAAGCTTCTACGAATTGAGGGCTGGCCTGTTCGAATGGTTCTGGGCTCAGCTCGCTTGTCATTGTTGCGCCCCGGATAGCTTGCTCATTCGAGGGAGTCGCGCAGAGGGAGCAGTGCCTTGAACCACGATAGCCTTCGCCATTTCCCCCGCCTATTCTGGTTTTCCCTCAAGCCGAATCTACACCAGTCGCCCAAGCCCCCTTCCCCCAAAGAAACCTAGGAGAATCCCAAAGCTGCCAGTCCCCGGAATACGCCATGCGTAAACCGGCACCCGGGCCCAGCGCGCCAGCTTTGCTTTGCTTCTGACCCTTGTTTCAGCCGCTTCCCATACCCCAGCGACGCCAGTCTAAAGCGTACCAAGCTATAGATCAGCGTCCGAATCCCATGCATGAATTTTTCTAGTCATTTCGCCTCGCCGTAAGATTGGCCAACCACCACCTGGTTCGCACCGTCATTGATTTGCGTACTCCCTTCCGGCACCTCCACAAGTTCGTGTGGAGGGACTGGGCAGCGACGACATCGCAGGGCCGCTGTTTGTAAGCCGACACACAGTACGGACCCACCTCTACAACCTTTCAGTAAGCTCAGTGAGCACTCGAGCGCCGCGGCGCTCGAGTTTGCAGTGCGCCAAGGAATCCGATCATCTCCCGTTCACGTACCGTAAGCATTCGACCTCTTTCCGCCACTTCTGGTTCTTCAATCGACAGTGCACCGACTGCGGCACCGGCGCTACAGTGCGGCATGACAACCAGTCCATCGAGGGCGGATTTATCGCACTGATAAGGGTCTGCGCCCCTAGGGGCAACGTGAGGTACCCGTGAAGGCCTCCCTTCCCGCGCCATGTCAGCAAGTTTTCGGTGCCCGGGATCACCAGGTCTTCGACGGTCTCGGTGACCGGGATCACGGCCTCGAGACTGGTGCCACCACCAGCTGATACATCAGCCGTGGCCCTGTCATGCCCGTGTACGTTTCCCCACCGACTTCGGCCGTGGCGCTCACGGTTGATTCAACGCGCACAGTGACTTCACCGCTCAGGGCACCCTCGGAGGTGACCATCGAGTTGGTGGCCAAATCTGAGTCGCTCGTCAAGGTCGTCTGCATCGCCGCGTTCAACCGCCCAAATGAACGCCCCCGCAAGTGCATGTTCGCAGCGCAGGCGGCTCCACCCGAGAGTGGATCTTTTCTCCGGTGGAACTCCGCTTCGGCCTTTCGGCTAGAAGCGAGAAGAACGACGCGTCGCCCTTCACAAACGGCTTTCCTCACCAGCTGGCGAGCCGGCCATGGTCATGCTGAGCGATCGTTTTCTAGAAGGCGGAAGACCGCGTCTCCTCTCAAGCCTCCTGCACCTTCAATATCGATTTGATTCACAAGTCCCGAGAGGTGCGGGATTGACAACGCGGGTACTCTCACTTCCTTCAAGCGCGACCTTGGGACGCGCGGCCCCAACAGAGGGAGGACAACATGAGTGAAATCGCGGGTCTCAGAGACCAGCTGAAACGAGTCGAAGAGGAGCATGAGCAGCTGCAGGCAAAGAACAGCACGCTTCGGGAGGCTCTCCTTCAGATAATCGTGGAGTGTGACAATCCCGGACACGGCGACATCTCGATCCGGATCAAGAGCATCGCGATGTCGGCCCTGGAGGACGAGGCCACCGTGGAGCGCCCCAACCTGCAAGGCCTCTGACCGGGACCGGAAGCACCACCAGGACGGTCCTTAGCCGCGGCGCGACGCCTAGGTGAGTGAGCAACAAAGGGCGTCTGAGAACGCGCACGTCGTGCGTTGCAGATTCAGGTGGATGGGATGCAAGAAGGCTCTGAGGGAGGCCAATGGCTCGCTCTTGGAGCTATGAAGTCCTCTG
>JACDDL010000037.1 GCA_013817045.1 Actinomycetota bacterium
TCTCCGGACAGGACGGCACCGACACCTGCACCGGCGACGCCGGCGTCGACGAGTACAGCGGTTGCGAAATCAGCAACCAAGCCTAGCCACACCGCAGCAACAGGCGGATGGTCGCAAGGGCGGGTTCGACTCCCGCCCCGTCTGCTTCCCAAGAGCAGCAACAAGATGGCCCGATGGCTCCCGCCTGTCCACTCTCCGTCCCGGCGCGCCCATCCCTCTCCCGGCCGCATATCCTCTAGCGAGCCGAGCTGTGGTTCCACACCCACGGGCCCTGGGGGTGCCATTTGAATTACCCGATGTCTGATACCGACCGCTCGGTTCAGGCTGCGGCGCACCGGTTCGTCGAAGAGGAGCTCATTCCTCACGAGGTGGAGGCCGAGATGAACGGTGGGGCCATCCCTCCGGAGGTCAAGAAGAGGCAGAAGCGCCGGGTGAGTGAGCTGGGGCTCCACGCGATGAATATTCCCGCAGAGCTCGGCGGTGCCGGACTCACGTCTTTTCAACAGGTGCTCGTCTCGGAGCAGGTCGGACGGGTCACGAATGCCCTTGGATGGGTGATCGATGCACCCGCCTCGTGGCTGCCGAAGGTCGCAAGCGAGTTTCAGATGGAAACCTGGGTGCTGCCGGCCATTCGCGGCGAACGCAAGGAATGCTACGCGATCACCGAAGAGAACGCGGGCTCAGACGTCGACGACATCGAGGCTTCGGCGCGCCAAACCGAGGATGGTTACGTGCTCAACGGTGTCAAATGGCATGTGACCTCGGCCAACCTCGCCGACCACTGCTTCTTCCAAGGCAAGCTTACCGGCGGAAAGCACGCGGGCTCCCACGGCTTCTTCATTGTCGACCTTGACACCCCCGGAGTGGAGGTTGTGCGCACTCCCACATACATGCACAACTATCCCGCCCACCATCCCATTCTTTCCTTCACAGAAGTCGAGGTACCTCGGGCGAACCTCGTAGGTGAAGAAGGCCAGGGGATGGGGTTCGCGTACGAGTGGTTCCGTTACGAAAGGTTGATGATTGCAGCCCGTTGTTGCGGCGCTGCCGAGCGCCTTATCCAGGAAGCGACCGAGTTCGCAACCGGCCGGCGCGCCGGAGGCAATCTCATCTCCGAGTATCAGGCAATTCAGTTCATGCTCGCCGATTCTCTGACCGAGCTCTGGGCCGCACGCCTGATGATGTATCAGGTAGCTCAGGGAATCGACGCCGGAATCGATGTGAAAGTGCAGCACGCACAATGCTCGATGGCAAAGCTCTACGCATCGGAGATGGCGAATCGTGTGGCCGACCGGGCGCTGCAGATCTTTGGGGGCCGTGGTTACATGCGGGAGAATGTTGCCGAACGGTTCTATCGTGAGCTGCGCGTTGATCGCATCTGGGAAGGCACCTCCGAGATCCAACGCGTCATCATTGCCAGTCAGTTATACAAGCGCGGCAGCAACGCCTTGATCGGATAAGGAGCCAGGACCGGTGGCCCTGACGGCTGACCAGACAACGCAAGCGCGCCTCGACGAGCTCATCGCCGATCAGGAGAGGCTGTTCCTGCAGCGTCAACCCGCTTCGGCCCGGATGGTGGATCGGGCGCGGCGCTCTCTCGCCGGTGGAGTCACCTCGAACTGGCAGATTGCTCGCCCACAGACCGTGTGGATCAGCCACGGCGCCGGCTCGAAGATCTACGATCTGGACGGCAAGGAGTACGTCGACTTCCACGGCGGTTACGGCGCCATGGCGGTGGGACACGCGCACCCAGCGATTGTCGAGGCCGTGTCGAAGCGCATCGGCAGGGGGTCGCATTTCGCCCAGCCGACCGAGGACGCGACGCTGGTGGCCGAGGAGCTGGCGCGGCGTTTCGGACTCCCTTTGTGGCGCTTCTGCAACTCCGGCACGGAGGCCACGATGGATGCCGTGCACCTGATGCGCGCTGCCACCGATCGCCC
Source organism: Actinomycetota bacterium (assembly GCA_013817045.1). Lineage (GTDB taxonomy): Bacteria > Actinomycetota > CADDZG01 > CADDZG01 > WHSQ01 > JACDDL01. Next base: position 1,941 of record JACDDL010000037.1, read on the forward strand.
GAAGATCGTTAAAGTCGAGGGCGCCTATCACGGGCACCACGACTCGGTGATGGTCTCGGTGACGGACGGTCATCCCGAGATCGGTCCGGCCGGGCGCCCCGCCAGCGTAGCCTCCGGTTCGGGCCTGCCGGCCGAGATCATCGCGCTCACCCTGGTCGTCCCCTTCAACGATGTCGCCGCTCTCGAGCGCACCTTCGATGAGCACCGCGATTCAATCGCGGGTCTGATCATGGAGCCCGTCATGATGAACGCGGGGATCATCCCGCCGCAGCCGGAGTATCTCGCAAGGGTCGAGAGCATCGTGCACGACAATGGTGCATTGTTTGCCTTCGACGAGGTCAAGACGGGTCTAACGGTTGGACCCGGCGGCGTCACCAAGTCCATGGGTGTGTCACCGGACATCATCACTCTGGCGAAGTCGCTGGGGGGCGGGCTTCCCTGCGGCGCCATAGGCGGCAGCGCAGAGATCATGGAGTTCATCACCGACGGCCGTTACGAGCAGGTCGGGACGTTCAACGGGAATCCGCTGACAATGGCCTCGGCGCGCGCAGCATTGACCGAGGTTTTGACTGAGGATGTCTACCGTCGATGGGACGACCTTCGGTCGGTCATGGTCGAAGGCTGCGAGAGTGCCATCGAGGCCTGCGATGTTCCGGCCCATGTGGTTGCCCTCGGCGCCAAGGGTTGTGTCACCTTCTCACCGACTCCGGTCACCAACTACCGTGAATTTCTCGAGATCGACGATCGGTTCAGCCACTGCCATTGGCTCTTCCAGCACAACGGTGGTGTTTTCCTTCCGCCCTGGGGCAAGGCCGAGCAATGGCTGCTGTCAGCCCAGCACGACGACGATGACGCGGGCCGCTTCGTGGCGAACTTCGCAGAGTTTGCGAAAGCCGTCAGCGGCAGATGACGAGGGAGGGCGGCGAGGTGGAGCTCGTCAACCTCATCAAGAGGTTCGACGAGGTTGTTGCCGTGGACGAGATCAACGTTCGAATCCCGGCCGGCGAATTCTATTCGTTGCTTGGTCCGTCGGGGTGCGGGAAGACAACCACTCTCCGGCTGATTGCAGGCTTCGAGGAGCCCACCAGCGGCGAGGTGAAGCTCGATGGCTTGGACATGGCCCACACGGCCGCGCACAAGCGGAACGTAAACACGGTATTCCAAAGTTACGCTCTGTTTCCGCATCTGTCGGTTGCCGACAATGTCGGTTTTGGACTCCGTTTCAAGGATGTCTCGAAACGGGATGCCAAGACGATGGTCGGAGATGCACTGGGCCTGGTTCAACTTGACGGCTACGAGAAACGAAAGCCATCCCAGCTTTCGGGGGGGCAGCAGCAGCGCGTGGCCCTCGCCCGCGCCCTGGTGCTGAACCCCGCAGTGTTGCTGCTCGACGAGCCGCTTGGCGCCCTCGACGCGAAGCTCCGCAAGGCCCTCCAGATCGAGCTGAAGACGCTTCAGGAGAAGGTCGGTATCACCTTCATCTACGTGACCCACGACCAGGAGGAGGCGCTGACAATGTCAGACCGCCTCGCCGTGATGTCGAACGGGCGCGTCGAACAAGAGGGCGCGCCGAGAGAGGTCTACGAAGAGCCCGCCACCGCGTACGTCGCCGACTTTCTCGGTGTCTCCAATCTGATGCAGGCGGCTGCCCAGGGTGCAAGTGACGGACGCTGCAACCGAATCCGTTTGGGCGATTTCGAGCTGCAGGCCGAAAAAGGTCACATCGACGCCACAGGGGATGTGAAGGTGACCATCCGCCCCGAGCGTGTGCTCATCGAGTCGCAGGGCTCAACCGGATTGAATCGAGTTCCTGCAATCCTCGAGCGCAAGGTCTATCTGGGCGCGTCGACTCAACTTATCTTGTCGCTTCCCGGCGGCGGACGGCTGCAGGCGCTCCTGCAGAACCAGGGCGAGGAGCTGCCGTGGCATCAAGGCGGCACCGTCACGGTGCACCTTCCGCCCGAAGCCCTGCGAGTCCTAGACACCCAACCGCAATAGTTTGGTCGAAAAGTATCACTGGGTGCACGTTTCCGACCAAAGTATGTATCGACGAGGGGATGTCACACTCCGTCGATAGTTTGGTCGGAAATGACTGGTGCTCGACAGTTTTCGACCAAGGTAGAGGTGGACCGGGCGGTGGCGTCTCTGGCCGCCAGGCAGCACGGCCTCGTGTCGCGCCGGCAGACCAGGGCGAGTGGTCTGTCGGACTCCGCACTCCGATATGCCGTCCGCACGGGGCGCTTCGAGCCCTTGCACCCGGGCGTCTTTCGGGTGGCCGCGGCACCATTCTCTTGGGAGCAAAGCGTTCTGGCGGCGTGCCTGTGGGGTGATCCAGGAACGTACGCTTCCCACACGTGTGCAGCCGCGATATGGGGGTTGGATGGTTTTGCCCCCGGGCTGCCTGTGATCTCGACCACACAAAACCTGCGCCCCGATGACGGTCGAGTCCGCGTTCACAGGGTGGGGCGTTGGCTCGCATACGACATCGATTCCGCCGGAGGCATTCCGGTCACGAGCCCGACTCGGACTCTGCTGGATCTTGCAGGTGCCGTCGGCCCGGCCAGGCTCGAAGTGGGCTTGGATGACTCTCTCCGGCGGAGACTCACGACGATCGAGAAGCTCGGCTGGCGCGTCGAGGATATGGCCGGTCGAGGGACGGCGGGAGTCCGGCTCCTGAGGAGGCTGTTGGCGGAGAGGACGAGCGGCGCGCCGTTACCTGAGAGCGCGCTCGAGCGTCGCGTTCTCCGATTGCTCGAGGAGGCGGGCCTTCCCCCTCCACAGCTTCAGGTGGAGATACGGGACGGCGCCAAGTTCATCGCCCGAGTGGATCTCGCCTACCTCGAGCACCGGCTCGTGATCGAGGTCGACGGGTACCGTTTCCACTCCGGCAAGGCGGTCTGGGAGCATGACCGGGTTCGTCGGAATGCTCTACAGGCCCTTGGACTGACGGTTCTCAACGTCACTCACCAGCAGCTCGTCAAGGGAGGCGCCGACTTTGTGCGCACCGTCCGGGCCATCATGGGAGCCGAAGGCTTCTCTGGTCGAGAATGTACGCAGAGCGCCACTTTTCGACCAGAGAATGCTGCGGCCGGTTAGATTTCGAGGCGGGCGAAGGACTCGACTGCGCCCTTCTGACCATCGCCCCCGGCCAGGCGCCGGTGCATCAGTATTCCAAGCACTATCGCAGTCATCGATAGCAGGAGCATCAGCGTTGCCACCGCGTTGAGCGAGGGATTCGGCGCCGCCCGGGCACTGCTGTAGATGAGCATGGGGACCGTCTGGGACTCCGCGCCGCCGGCGAGAAACGAGCTGATCACGAAATCGTCGATTGAGATCGCAAACACGATCATGAGGCTTGCGAATATTGCCGGAGCGAGCATCGGCAAGAGCACCAGGCGGAGCGCTTCCCTCGGCGAGGCCCCCAGGTCCATGGCTGCTTCCTCGTACTCTTTCCCGACTGCGAACAATCGGCCCCTTACGACGATGACAACGTAGGAGATCGAAAACGTGATGTGGCCGAGGAGTTGTGCCCAGGTCCCAAGGTGGACGGATGTGTAAAGGAACACGATCACCAGGAACAAAGCCGAACCGAGCACCAGCTCAGGGGTCACCAGCGGGAACAACATGAGGAGATTGCCTGCTGTTGACGCCCGCCCACGCCAGCGCGCCAAGCCGATTGCCAAGCCGACACCGATCGGCGTGGCGATCAGCATGGTCAGGAGTGCGAGTTTCACGCTTTGTGTCATTGCGGCTCTCAGTGCCGGGTTGTGCAACACAGACAGATCTGGGTCACTCGTGTACCAGCGAAACGAGAAACCTTGCCAAGTGCTCCTTGACCGTCCGGCGTTGAAGGAAAACTGGATCGCAATCAGAACGGGAACGATTGACCACACTATGTAGAGCCAGGAAAAAAGCGCAAGGAATCGGGGCCGGCCCCACGGGTTTGCAAGCCACTCGGCGTGGCGCCGGGGGGGCGCCGTTTGACCGGCCCCGGCTGCGCCGCTCAATGACCCACCTTGGGGGCCGCCACGGGCGATGCCATTGTCTTCACTGCGCCTCTCTGGCAGCTCGAGCCACGGTGATCAGGTAGTAGATCATCAGCACGCTTACCGCTGCAGACAACAAGATGACGAGCGCAGCGCCTCTGTTGGCCCCGCTTGGGGCTTGCAGGTAGAAGGCGATCTGGTTGCCCGTCATTGTGTTGCCGGGCGAACCCGACAAGAGATCCGGCGTGTAATAGTCGCCGAACATCGGCAGGAGAATGATGACGCTGCCGGCGATCATGCCCTGCCTGCTGAGTGGCAACGTTACGCTGAGGAATGTCTTCAACGGGCTTGCGCCCAGATCACGCGCCGCTTCGAGCAGTCTTCGGTCTATTCGGTCGAGTGCGGCGTATAACGGGAGAATTAAGAAGGGTATGTACCCGTAAACGAGTCCCAGAACGACGGTCAGAGACTCCCCTGCCAACCAACTCTTCGGGCGGTCGAGTATCTGCAGGAACATGAGCACCCGATTCACATAGCCGTCGTCCTGCAACAAGTTCACCCAGGCGAGCATTCGCATCAAATAGCTGATCCAGAAGGGTGCGATAAGGAGCACGAGCAAGGTGGTCTTGAACCGTCCACCGTGCCGGGAAATGAAGTAAGCGACGGGATAGCCGATGAACAAAGACAGGATGCCCGCGATAGCCACATATGCGCAGGTACGGCCAAAGACCTGGAGCGTCGTGCTATTCATGACCTCTGCGAAGGAGGTGGCGTCCCATCTCAACGGGTTCCATTCGGGTACGGCCGCTCCGAAGATGGGGTCGAGCGTCCCCATCGCCACAGACAGAATGGCGTAGAAGGGCACGAGGAACAGCAACACCAACCAGATGAGGCCGGGGGCTGCAAACGTCGGCCACAACCACCGGCCCTCCCGCTTGCGCGGGGGCGAAAGCGCCTTACTCATATCTCATCTGCCAGGCGAACGGTAGCTCAGTGCTACGTCGCGTGAATGGCGCCTGCACCGCCAGGGTCCCGCCCCGCCGGCGCTAAGGCGCGAGCGATGCCCAGGGAGCTTGCGCGTCGAGGCGCTAGACACCCGACTTGAAGTTGGACCACACGTTCTGCCACTTCTGATCGATGTTGGCTGGGAGCGCAAGCAGCTGCTTGTCCGAGTCGAGTGCTTTTCGCTCGAGGATGGCAGACTCGAGATTAGGCACCACATAGCCGTCTTTCACCAGGGTGGCAGGGTTCATGGCGTTTACGGGGGGCTGATAACCAACCCAACTGAAGTTCTTGAGTGCGTTCTTGTTGGCGAGCAGGAAGTTGAGGAAATGGTGAGCAAGAACGGGGTTCTTGGCCCCCTTAGGAATAGCGACGGTGTCGTTGCCTACGATGCCCTTTCCCTCCGGCCACCAGAACTGCAGCACCCCATCGGGGTCGCCGTAGTCGTCTCCCGGCATGTAGTAGGGAGCGGCGATGATGTCACCCGACCACGACTGATGGACGGCAAATTGTCCCTCCGGCAACTTCGCATAGGCGCCATCGATCGTTGTGCGGATCTTGACCTTGTCGGCCATTTCCTTGAGCTGATCCTCTACCAGCGCGAGGGCCTTGGAGCTCCCGGTATTGACGTCTGAAATGCCGTTCCGCGTCAATACCATCCCGATCGCTTCGCGATAGTCATCGTAGATACCGATCCTGCCCGAATACCGGGAGTCCCAGAACACGTCGTACGGGTTCGACCTCGCCCCGATATCTTCGTCCACCATGTCCTTACGCCAAGCGATCCCGGTCGAATACACCATGTAGGGCACCGTGTAGTGAGCGTTCTGGTCGTAGAAGGGGTCCGCCAGCTCGGGCCAGACATTGGCTTCCAGGTTAGGGATGTAATCGTGGTTGAGTGGCTGGAGGAGGCTTCCGGCCACGAGCTTCGGCAGCACATCCGGCGTGGGGAAGAAAAGGTCGTAATCGACCTGGCCCGTGCGCATCTTCGCCACGGCCTCGCTCATGTTGTAAAAAGTCGAGATCTCGAAGTCGACACCGTATTCCTTACCGAAGTCCTTTGCGACCTTGGGCCACAGGTAGTCGTTCCAGTTGAAGATCTTCAGAGGGCCCGCTTCGGGCTCCATGTTCGAGTCAATCGGCGGGTTGTCGTCGGAGATCTGAAGCGTCGAGGGATTGTCCGGAGTCGCCACTTTGACAAGCGAACCGGAACTCTTGTTGTCGGCGCCGCATGAGGCGAGGAACCCGGCGGCCGACACCGCTGCCGCGGAGCTTCGCAGGAAGTCTCGGCGTTTCATCCACCCATAAGACGCCGGCCGTTCTCTTGGATGTGCCATGAGGTTTCCCCCTCCTTGACAATCTGGGCAACTCTCCCCACAACCTCAGCATATTATGGATGCTCGACCACGGCGGTGGTTACGCCCTTAAAGGCGTACTCGCGGCGTCGGTTGGTACCCAATGGCGAAAGCGAGGTGCGGCATGGCGAATTCTATGGCACCCGTCCCACAGGCGGTGATGCGAACTCTGGAGCCCTTCGGGCATAGCTTCACCCTGCCGGCCGAGGCCTATGTCTCTGAGGACGTTTTCAGTTGGGAAGAACAGAATTTCTTCGCCGGCTCCTGGGTCTGCGTCGGACGCTCCATCGACCTGCCGCACCCAGGGGACCGGAAAGCCGTGAAGGTGGGCACCGAAGGCGTTTTGCTGGTCCGGGACGAAGAGGACGAACTCCGCGCCTTTTTCAACGTCTGCCGCCATCGCGGGCATGAGCTCCTCGCCGCGGGGGTTTGCGAAACCGCCCGGGTCATCCGCTGTCCGTACCACGCGTGGGTCTATGGTCTCGATGGAGGGCTCAAGGGAGCTCCCCATTTCGGTGACCGCTCCGACTTCGATCGCGCCGACTATCCCCTTCAGCCGGTGCGCGTCGAAGAGTGGCACGGATGGGTGTTCGTGAACATCTCGGGTGACGCGCCGAGCTTTGCCGATCACGTCGGCAATCTCGGAAGGTTTCTTGCTCCGTACGAGCCTGAGAGGCTGGTCAGCGTCGTTAGTCATGAGTACGTCATTCAGTCGAACTGGAAGATCATCGTCGAGAACTACCACGAGTGCTATCACTGCCCCCAGATTCACCCGGAGCTTTGCCGCGTAACACCCCCGGACAGCGGATACAACGTTCATCCCGATGGCGCCTGGGCCGGTGGAACGATGGAGTTGATGGACTTTGCCGACACGATGTCAATGACCGGTGAGAGCCTGGGGGTACCGCTCCGGGGTTTGGACGCAGAACAACGGCGCCAGGTCCTCTACTTCGGATATTTCCCCAACCTATTGCTGAGCCCCCATCCGGACTATCTGATGACTCATCGCATCGAGCCGCTCGGACCCGGCAGCAGCCTCATAGAGTGCGAATGGCTGTTCCCACCCGAGGCGGTCGAGCGAGAGGGATTCGATCCTTCCTACGCGTCTGAGTTCTGGGACATCACGAACAAGGAAGATTGGGGCGCGTGCGAGGCCGTGCAACGCGGGGTGTCATCGCGCGGCTACAAGCAAGGCCCGCTTGCTCCCGACGAAGATGCCGTCTATGACTTCATCACCATGGTCGCGCGGGGCTACGTGGGACAGGACATGATGAAGCGACCGCCGGCACGGGAAGACTCAGTCGAAGCAGCGGAGGCAGCGGAGGCAGCCAAGGATCCGAAACCAGCTCTGACATAGATCAAGGGGGCATCAAACGTGGGCACCTACGACGCCCTTGTGATCGGCGGCGGTCACAACGGCCTTACCGCGGCCGCATACCTGGCGAGGTCCGGACTCAAGCCGATCGTGCTCGAAGGGCGTGACAAGACGGGCGGAGCGGCTTCGACCGACATGCCCTGGGGCCCGGACTTCAAGGTTACGACCCTGTCCTACGTGATGAGCCTGATGCCCCCCACGATCCTGAGAGACCTCGAGCTCGAGCGGCACGGTTACAAGGTGTATCCGATGGAGTCCTTCTACGTCGCCTTCCCCGACGGGAGATCTCTCAGACTGCACGAAGACTCCTCTCAGCACGATATCGATCAGATCGCAAGGTTCTCCAAGAAGGACGCGGCCGCATGGCCCAAATGGCACGCATGGTTGGAGGATCTCGCCGGCGTTCTCGGGCCCCTTCTCATGGCCGTCCCCCCCAACGTGGGCTCGCATCGGCCCGACGATCTGATCGATCAGCTCAAGTTTGCGTGGCGTCTGCGGGGACTGGATTCGAGGAAGGTGGGTGACGCGACCCGTTTGTTCACCATGAGCATCTCCGATCTCCTCGATGACTGGTTCGAGTCACCACAGGTGAAGGCGGTGCAAGCGATCAACGGTGTCATCGGAACATGGGCGGGACCAGACGAGCCCGGAACTGCCTACGTGATGGCGCACCACTCGATAGGCGATGTCGGCGACGGCCGGCTCGGAAGCTGGGGCTTCCCGGAGGGTGGGATGGGCGCCGTCTCGGACGCACTTAGGAGGTCCGCCGAAAGCTTCGGGGCAACGGTTCGCACCGGCGCGCCGGTCGAGCGGATACTGGTGCGCGGGGGCCGCTCGGTCGGAGTCGTGCTCGAGGATGGCGAGGAGCTCCATTCCGAAGTGGTGGTCGCCGGAACACATCCTCAAACGACCTTCCTTCGCTTGATCGAAGAGCAACAGCTTCCGGACGACTTCGTCCAGGACATAAAGCGCTGGAACTCCCGCAGTGGCGTCGTGAAGATCAACCTGGCGGTATCGGAGCTCCCCGAGTTCATTGCCGATCCGGGTGCCGACGCGATGGTCCACGGCGGCGCGATCGAGCTCGCCCACTCCATCGACTACATCGAGCGCGCCTTTCAGGATGCAAAAGCGGGGCGCGCCGCGTCGATGCCGTTCTCCGACGGCGTCATCCCATCGTTCTTCGACAGGACACTGTGCCCTGAAGGCACCCACATCGTCTCGTTGTTCACGCAGTGGGTGCCTCAGGAATGGTCGAAGGAGCCACACACCAAGGAGCTCGAGGACTATGCCGATCGCGTGATCGATTGCTATACGGAGCTTGCGCCCAACTTCAAGAGCTCGGTCATTCACCGTCAGGTGATCGGCCCCCACGAGATGGAGCGGGAGTGGGGCCTCATCGGCGGCAACATCTTTCATGGTGAGCTCTCCCTCGAGCAGCTGTTCCACATGCGCCCTGCTCCCGGTTATGCGGACTATCGGACTCCTCTCAAAGGGCTCTACCAATGCAGCTCTGCTACCCATGCGGGTGGTGGGGTGTGCGGTATTCCCGGACTCCAGGCGGCCCGGGCTGCCATCAAGGACAAGAAGAAGCCATCACTTCGCCGCTTCAGATGAGCTCCCCCGGCGCGCCGGTGTCTGCGCCGGCGCACTCTTCCATACGCACATTGCTCGAGGCTCGGTCGGTGGCCGTGGTGGGCGCAAGCCGGCGCCAGGACTCGTTCGGTGCACAGTTGATGAGCCAGCTCGTCGGCGGAGGATTCAACGGCGACGTCTGGCCGGTCAATCCCCGCTACAGCCTGGTCCAGGGATTGGCCTGCGTGCCGTCGATCTCAGATCTGCCTCGGACTCCGGATCTGGTGGTCCTGGCCGTACCCAACCCACTGGTCGAACAGCAACTGAGAGCCGCAGCGGAGCATGGCTGCCGCTCCGGGGTCATCTTCGCAAGCCTTTTCGAGCCCGCGTCCGAGGGGCAGGCTCCTCTGGTCGATCGGGTGGCGACGATCGCCCGCTCTGCCGGCATGGCTGTGTGTGGAGGGAACTGCATGGGATTCCTCAACCTCGCAGGCGATCTCCGGGTGTGCGGCTACGGCATGCCGTCCAATCTCGTTCCGGGCGCCATCACTTTCATCACCCATTCGGGGTCCGCCTTCGCGGCGATGATCTATAACAACCGGCCGCTCCGGTTCAATCTTGTGGTGTCGTCGGGCCAGGAGCTTGTCACGACTTCCGCCGACTACCTCGAGTACGCACTGGAGCAACCCAGCACGAAAGCTGTTGCAATGTTCATCGAGACCATCAACGACCCACCGAAGTTCCGCGCTGCCCTGGAGCGTGCCGCCAGCCTTGATGTGCCGGTGATCGTGCTCAAGGTGGGAAGGACACCACGCTCGCAAGACCTCGCGATTGCACATTCGGGAGCGTTGGCCGGCGCCGACGAAGCATATGACGCGTTGTTCGATGCCTATGGTGTTGTGCGTGTCCGTTCCTTCGCAGAGATGTCCGATACCCTCGAGTTGGTGGTGGCCGGACGGCGCGCCGGTCCCGGAGGTCTGGCATCCATCCACGACTCGGGCGGCGAGCGAGTCCTGTTCGCAGACGAGGCGGCCGGCGTCGGTGTGCCCCAGCCTGACATAGCAGATCCCACCCGAGCCCGGCTCGACGCTGTGCTCGAGGAGGGTCTGGCGCCCGGGAACCCCCTGGACGCCTGGGGAACCGGCAACAGATACGAAGAGATCTTTATCGAGTCGGCCGGCGCGCTGTTGGCCGATCCTTCGATGGCCGCCCTGGCCTTGTGTGTCGACCTCACCACCGAGATGTACGCCGAGGCCGGTTACGTGAAGGTTGCAAAGCACGCCTGGGCCCATAGCGACAAGCCCCTCGCGGTCTTGTCCAATTTCGCCGACGCTATCGACCGGCGCGATGCGGCTTCCCTGCGTGAGGCGGGCATCCCCGTGCTGGAGGGAACAACGACCGGCCTGCTCGCATTCAAGCATCTGTTCGATCTGCGCGACCATCGCAGCCTGTCCCAGATCGTTTTCCCGGAGGAGGTCTCGGCGGAGGTGCGCGAGCGCTGGAGAGGACGCCTTGTGTCCGGACCGCTTCTCTCGGAGACCGAATCCTTGATGCTGCTCGCCGACTACGGTGTGCCGGTGATTCCGTCCAAGGTGGCGGGTGACGGCCCCGGCGTGCTCAGAGCAGCCGAGGCGGTCGGCTGGCCCGTCGCGCTCAAGACCGCCGCGGAGGGGGTTGCACACAAGTCCGACGCCGGGGGAGTGAGGCTGAACCTCGGCCCCCCCGACCTTGCGCCCGCTTACGCAGAGATGGCCCGGCGACTCGGCCCCGCGGTGACGGTCGCCCGGATGGCGCCGCCGGGGGTGGAGCTTGCACTCGGAGTCGTCCGGGACCCTCAGTTCGGGCCGTTGGTCATGGCGGGGGCCGGCGGGGTGTTGGTGGAGATCCTCGAGGACAGGAGGTTTGGGCTCCCGCCTCTTGACGAAACGAGGGCGTTGAACCTGCTGGGCGGGCTCCGGGCCCGGCGCGTCTTGGACGGGGCCAGGGGAGCGCCGCCCGCCGACGCGATCGCCGTTGCCAGAGCGCTCGTCGCCCTTTCCCGCCTTGCGCTCGACCTCGGGGATGTTCTGGCCGCACTGGACGTCAATCCGCTGATCGCCGGCCCCGAAGGCTGTGTGGCCGTCGATGCGCTCGTGGTCCCGTCCGCGCTGTGATCACATGTTGATCGATATCGAGCTCAGGTCAAACGCGAATTCTGGTTCCAGGTTTGGAGGACAAGGAGGTCCTTGATGATGATGATGCGAACTCGTACCCGAGATGTAGTGGTGGTCGGAGGTGGCCACAACGGCTTGGCGTGCGCGGCCTACCTGGCGCAGGGCGGCTTGGATGTCCTGGTCCTCGAACGCCGCCACATCCCAGGAGGCGCGGCGGCGACCGAGCAACCTTGGCCCGGACACCAGGTGTCGTCTGCGTCGTATGTCGTGAGCCTTATGCCGGAAAAGATAGTGAGCGAGCTCAACCTGAGGTCATACGGATACAAGACGACGATCCTGGACCCGGATTACTACGTCCCTTACGCCGATGGGACATCGTTGACATTATGGGGCGACACGGCAAGGACGGCGCGCGAGATAGCGCGCTATTCCAAAGCCGATTCAGAAGCTTATGTGGAGTTCGATTCCTATCTGGCGCGTCTCGGTCGGCTCGTGCACAGCCTTCTCTATGTCGTTCCGCCGAACCTTGCTGCGACTGAGCTTCCCAAATGGTTGGCGCTCGGGGGCAAGCTGCGCAACTGGAGCGGACGCGACGTGAACGAGGTCGTACGCCTCTTCACGGTTAGCGCGGCGGACTTTCTCGACGAATGGTTCGAGAACGAGCGGGTCAAGGGTGCGCTTGCCACTCAGGCGATCATCGGGGCGTGGACGGGCCCGATGAGTCCCGGCAGCGCCTACGTTCTCTTGCACCATTGGATGGGATCCATCGATGGGCACGAGGGCGCCTGGGGTTGGGTCCACGGCGGCATGGGCAGCGTCGGTCAGGTGATGGCGGACTCGGCGCGCGCCTCCGGCGCCGAAGTACGGCTCGATGCGGGTGTCGCAAGCGTCGAGGTGGAAGGCGGGCGCGCCACCGGAGTCGTACTCGAGGATGGTTCGGTTATCCCGGCGCGCCGGGTGGTGTCGAACGCGCATCCCGTGACGACCCTGAGGGAGCTGGTGGGGGACAGTCATCTCGACGATGACGTCGTGCGAGACCTCAAGCGTTTCCGCAGCAGGTCCGGCTCGGTCAAGGTCAACATGTCGCTGTCGGAGCTGCCCCAGCCCGCAGCCTGGAACGGGCCGACGCCCGGTGACCCCCACACGGGCATCCTTTCGATCTCACCGTCGATCGAGTATCTCGAGCGCGCTTGGGACGACGCCAAGTACGGCCGCATGTCGGAGCACCCCTATGTCGAGATGGTGTTCCCCACCGTCTTCGAACCGGATCTTGCACCCGAGGGGCGCCACATTGCCCTGTGCTTCACTCAGTTCGGCCCCTATGACCTTGCCGAGGGAACCTGGGACACCGAGCGCACCACCTACGCGAACAACGTCATCCAGGCGCTAGACGAGGTTGCTCCCGGTTTCCAAGGGTCGGTCGAAGAGGTCGAAGTGCTGACACCCAAGGACATCGAGGATCGCTACGGGCTCATAGGCGGCAACATATTTCAAGGCGACATGTCACCCGAGCAGATGTTCTGCTTCCGTCCCATCCCCGGTTATGCGGACTACCACACGCCGGTGAAGGATCTGTACCTGTGCGGTTCCGGCACCCATCCCGGAGGTGGCGTCATGGGGGTGCCCGGCCTGAACGCGGCCAGGGTCGTGTTGTCCGATGTGAAGCGCGGCCGGCTGCTGCGGCGGGAAGGTCGTGATCACCGACCCGGCGGCTGATGGCCCAAGGGACCCATAGGGGCGGTTCAGACGGTGACGCGCGGCCGTCCTGAACGGATGGAGGCAGGGGCCGGCCACTCGACACTACGGTTCGGACGGCCCAGTAGATAGCCCTGAGCCCCCTGAGCACCCATCTGGTGTTCGAGTCCGTGAAGGTGGGGATGGCGGACGAATGCCAGCATCTGTTCGTTCTCGATGCCCTCCGCAACGACGAACGTGCCGGTTTGTGATGCGAAGGCGATGATCGCCACGAAGACCGCCCGGGCGCTCTTGTCGGTCAAGGCTTCTTGGACGACCTCGCGTGCAATTTTCACGTAGTTGAGAGGGAGATGGCGCAGCAGCTCCAGTCCGGCGTTGCCGGTACCTACATCATCGAGCGCCACCTGAATGCCGAGGCTTCGGAGTCGCTTGACTTCGCGGATGAGGAGCGCCGGCCGCTCAGTCGATCGCTCGGTTATCTCGAGAACGACCTGTTCCGGTTTGAGGCCCGCTTCTTGGATGGATCGAATCAGTGAGTTCCCTGCGAGGGTGGCATGGCCCAAGGCCTGAGGCGCCACGTTGATGAAAACCAGCGACTGGGGAGGAAGCGCCGACGCCCCGGTCAGAGCGGCCTTTCTGCAGAGAGCATCCAGCTCGGGGGTGCGCCTCAACTTGTCGGCTACGTCGAACGCCTCCAAGGGCCCTTCACCCAACCCATACTTGGGAGAGAGGCGCGCCAGTGCCTCGTATCCGATGATCGTGTCATTCTCGAGTCCCCAGATCGGCTGGTAGGCCGCAGCGATATCTCCCTCGACGAGCAACCTGCGCAAGGCTCGTACTTTTTCCGGGGTTGCGATCGAAGGGGCGTCTTCATCGAGATCATCGAAAGAGACGACCAGGTCACGGCCACGGCGTTTTGCCTCCGAGAGAGCAGCGTCGGCTTGTTCCAGAAGTACCTGTGAGTCTCCGGTGGCGCCCTCGAGGCCGGCGATGCCGATGCTGATGCGCGTTCCCCAGAGCCGGTCTGCGGCCACAAGCCGTATTCGGTCAAGCGCAGCGCAAGCTCCGACGGTGTCGGTGCCTGCAAGGATGAACGCGAAACGGTCACCTCCGAGCCTGAAAGCACGGTCTTGTGTACGGCCTGTTTGCAGCAAACCCGCCAACGCCACCAGTATTGTGTCGCCGTAGCTGTGACCGCGCCGATCGTTGGCCAGCTTGAGGTCGTCCACGTCGATGACGGCGAGCGATAAGGACTCCTCGGATCGAGATGCGTGCGCAACCTGACGGCCGATCTCCTCCTGGTACTCGCGGTGATTACCCAGTCCTGTAAGTGAGTCGCGCATGGAGTTCTCGAGGGCCGTGCGGTGGCGAGCGCTCAGGGTCCGGCCCCCGAACACATAGGAAAGAGGGATCGCCAGGAGGAGGCCAAGGACCAAGAGCCACAGGGTCCGAAACCTGAGGTCTGTTATCTGACGCGAGAGAACAAGTTCGGTCTGCGCAACCTCGAGTACGAAGAGACCGCCGGGCAACCTCACCGGAGAGAAGTAGGATACCTTCTTTGCGTTTCTACCCTCCTTATTGGGAGTTGGGAAATCGACATAGCCCCTTCCTGTTTCAAGCACGCGGGCCACGCCGAAGTGACTGTGACTATGGCCGTGACCTTCGGCGAACGTATCGGGATCACTTGCCGCGGCAATTGCTCCGTTTTCGTTGAAGAGGAGGACGTGGTCGGTGCCCGGATACTGCGCCAGGGTGTAGAGCACCTCGGTTATTTCGGCGAATGGTTCTTCGTCCGCATTGGCGGCTTCGAGTGCATGGAGGAGGTTGTCTGCTGCGACAGAGTTTCGGGCAACTCCCTCCTCTATGATACGCGCCGAGATGTCCCGGCTGGCGACCCCGTATTGGATGGCCCCCACCGCTACGAGGACCAACGTGAACGTAAGAGCCAGGCGGGCCTCGAAGCTCCTCGCCCTGTCCTTCGAGAAGGGATTGTGGAGCAGGCGCCTAGCACTCATCGGTGCCCGGCCGCCGCCGACCGCCCTGGGCTCGAAAATTGCAGAAGCGAAGCGCGCCTATGTGCCATCTTTTACCATCGTCACCCGAGGCGGGAAACGTTAGCCCTGGTGCGGATGGTCCAGGGGGCGCCTTTCGGGCCGCGCGAAGGGCCCTCTTGACGGCTAAGGTGGCTCTGGAGGGTCGCCGGGCGACCCTGGATCCTCGGTCCTCATCCCTCTAGGCCGGCTAGCTGCCCCGTGCAGCCCCCGCCATGACCAGGGAATCGAGCATTTTCCGCGTCGAGGTGGCGATTTCGTCGACTGCCCCCTCGAAGACGTCCTCGTTTGCCCGGGAGGGCTTTCGGTAGCCGCTGACCTTCCTCACGAATTGCAGCGCCGCCGCCCGCACTTCCTCGTCGTCGATGACCTCTTCGCCCCTGAGGGTCTTGATGCTTCTGCACATCTTTGGAGCATAGCGGCTCAACCACGGCCCTGCGCGAGTTGAGCGGCTTCGGGGACTGATCTCAACCTGAGCATTGCGAGTACCCCGAGTGCCGGTCCGGGCGCGAGGAAGGCAAAAGCCCACCGCCAGCTCAGCGCGTTCTCGAGCTGTGGAATCAGCCAGATGGTCGCGACCGTGAGAGTGAACCCCAGTGCGAGCTGCAGAGTGAGCGCAGTCCCGACGTAGGCTTGATCTGCAAGCTCCGTGACCATCGTCGTGAACTGCGCGGAATCCGCAATCACAGTGAATCCCCATACAAGGCCCAGCAGGAGGACAACCCAGGGCGGGCCTGCGGAAACCAAGCCGATGGTCAAAGCGCACAACCCTGAGATTGTCATCATGAGTGCAGTCGTTTTCGTTCGGCCCCATCGGTCGCCAAGGACGCCTCCCATCCAGCAACCGGGCGCTCCGATCGCAATCACTGCGAACGTGGCGAGTGGAACAGCGCTCATCGAGCCGGACCCGTCCGATGCGAGCTCCGCCGTGAAGAATGCTGCGAACCAGGCCCACATTGCGAAGAGCTCCCACATGTGCCCGAAGTAACCGAGCGTGGCCAACCGTACGCCTCGGTTGCCGAGCACCTTGCGGATCTGTCGTGGATCGAACACGGCGCGAGCGAAAGGGAACGGGCCCTCTTGCATCGAAATGGCGATCGCTCCAGCCAGCAGCGTAAGCAGGGAAGTGACCCACACTACGAGCCGCCAGTCGAGACCAC
>JACDDL010000038.1 GCA_013817045.1 Actinomycetota bacterium
ACACCTGCGAGCGAGGCGGCCGAAGAAGCCGATGCCGCTGTGGAGGCATAGCCGACAAAATGAGCAACGAAGACCTTTACCGCAACTACCTGGTCCCTATGGTGGTCGAGCAGACGAGCCGTGGCGAACGCGCATTCGACATCTACTCGCGGCTGCTCAAAGAAAGAATCGTTTTCCTCGGAACGCCCGTCGACGACCAAGTTGCGAATCTGATCGTGGCGCAACTCTTGCATCTCGAGTCCGAAGATCCGGACAAGGACATCCATCTGTACATCAACTCCCCCGGCGGAATGGTTTATGCGGGCATGGCTATCTACGACACCATGCAGTACATCAAGCCCGATGTCTCGACGATGTGCGTCGGCATGGCGATGTCGATGGGGGCCATTTTGCTTTGCGGCGGAGCGGCAGGAAAGCGCTACAGCTTGCCGAACGCAAAGGTGATGATCCATCAGGGATCTGCGGGTTTTCAGGGTACTCCGACCGACATCGAGATCCACGCTCGCGAGGTGCTGTCGCTCACCAAGCGAATGGCGGAGATAATCGCCCATCACACGGGTCAGAGCTTCGACCAGGTAAAGCAGGACATTGACCGGGATCGTTTCATGGAGCCGGGCGAAGCGAAGAGTTACGGTATCATTGATGATGTCATCTCGAGCCGCACGGCCGTCGAGACCATGCCCGGCGCTCTTCCTCAAGGGGAGCCGGGAAGGCTTGCAGGAACCGAAGCCGATGGAGAAGCTTCGCAAACCGAGTCCGAAGCCTAAGGGGGGATTGACCAGTGCCTAAGTTCGGGGACGGCGGTGACCTTCTCAAATGTTCGTTCTGCGGCAAGTCTCAGAAGCAGGTCAAGAAACTGATCGCCGGGCCCGGCGTCTACATCTGCGATGAGTGCATCGATCTCTGCAATGAGATCATCGAAGAGGAACTCGCCGAAACGCCCGACCTCAAGCTCGAGGATCTGCCCAAACCAAAAGAGATATACGATTTCCTCAACGACTACATCGTTGGGCAAGAGCCTGCCAAGAAGGTCCTGTCCGTAGCCGTTTACAACCACTACAAGCGTATTCAGGTGGGTTCGCGCCAAGACGGTGACGTAGAGCTTGCCAAGTCCAACATCGTCTTATTGGGCCCCACGGGCTGCGGCAAGACACTCCTGGCGCAGACGCTTGCCCGCATGTTGAACGTCCCGTTCGCGATTGCAGATGCAACCGCACTCACCGAGGCCGGCTACGTCGGCGAAGACGTCGAGAACATTTTATTGAAGCTTATTCAAGCTGCCGACTACGACGTGAAGCGCGCCGAGACCGGCATTATCTACATCGACGAGGTGGACAAGATCGCTCGCAAGAGCGAGAACCCCTCGATCACGCGCGATGTCTCCGGTGAAGGAGTGCAGCAGGCTCTGCTCAAGATCCTCGAGGGAACCACTGCGAGCGTCCCCCCGCAAGGCGGCCGCAAGCACCCTCACCAGGAGTTCATTCAGATCGACACCACCAATGTCCTGTTCGTATGCGGCGGGGCTTTTGCAGGTCTCGAAAAGATCATCGAAAGCCGGGTCGGCAGCAAAGGCATCGGATTCGGCGCTGATGTGCGCAAGATGGAGCAGAAGGATCTGGGGAGCATTCTCGGTCACGTCCTTCCCGAGGATCTCCTCAAGTACGGGCTCATTCCCGAGTTCATCGGCCGACTGCCGGTGATAACCCATGTCCACAACCTCGACAAGACAGCGCTCGTTCAGATCCTGACCGAGCCCAAGAATGCCCTGATCCGTCAGTACAAGCGGTTCTTCGAGTTCGACGGTGTCGAGCTCGACTTCGCTCCGGACGCGCTCGAGGCTGTGGCCGAGCAGTCGATGTTGCGGGGGACCGGCGCCCGGGGTTTGAGGGCGATTCTGGAAGAAATCCTGCTCAACGTCATGTATGACCTCCCGAGCCGAAGCGACGTGGGCAAATGCGTCATCACCCGGGAAGTCGTGCTCGAACGGGTGAACCCCACCTTGGTGCCACGTTCGAAGGAGCGAGTAGAGCGCCCGGCACGCGGCGAACGCTCGGCGTAAAAGCCCTCGTTCTACACTCCTCTCCGCAGGCGTCTCAAAATGCCGCTCGATCAATAGAGGGCTTCTTTAGTTGACCCATGATCTCCCCACGGCCTACCGGCCGGCCGACATAGAGAGCCGTTGGTACGACACCTGGGAGCGCCAGGGTCGCTTCAAGGCGAGCACGTCCTCTGTCAAACCTGCTTACTCGATCGTCATCCCGCCTCCCAACGTCACCGGTGCTCTTCACATGGGCCATGCGTTCGGCCACACTCTCCAGGACGCATGCGTCAGGCGCGCCCGCATGATGGGTCTCGAGGCCCTGTGGCTCCCGGGGACCGATCATGCGGGGATCGGAACTCAGAACGTCGTCGAACGCGAGCTTGCCGCCGAGGGCACGGACCGGCACGAGCTCGGCCGGGACGCGTTCGTCGCGCGGGTGTGGGCCTGGAAGCAGCACTACGGCGGGCGCATCTTGGATCAGATGCGCCGGCTCGGGGATTCGTGCGATTGGGAGCGCGAGCGCTTCACCCTGGACGAAGGGTTGTCGCGCGCGGTGCGGACCGTCTTTGTGCGCTGGTTCGACGAAGGCATCATCTACCGCGGAAACCGAATCATCAACTGGTGCCCGCGTTGCACCACCGCACTGTCAGACATCGAGGTGGACCACAGGGAGGTGGCCGGCCAGCTAATCACCTTCCGATACCCGTTTGCAGACGGTCCGGGTCACATAGCGGTTGCCACCACGCGTATCGAAACGATGCTCGGGGACACCGGTGTGACCGTTCATCCGGACGACGAACGCTACAAAGGCGTGGTCGGACGACAAGTCAGGCACCCCTTCTTCCCGGGCCGCCCGATGCTCGTCGTCGCCGACGACGAGGTGGATCCCGGGTTCGGCACCGGAGCCGTCAAGGCGACCCCCGCCCACGACCCGTTGGACTTCGCCATCGCCGAGCGCCATGGGCTCGAGGTCATCAACATCCTCGATGAGCGCGCCCATCTCAATGCAAACGCCGGCCGGTGGGAGGGACTCGATCGCTTTGCCGCGCGCAGCGCCGTGCTGAAGGAACTGACCGATCTCGGGCTTGTGGACAAGATCGAACGCCCGTACATCCATTCGGTTGGCCACTGCTCCCGGTGTGGAACCGAGACCGAGCCGTGGTTATCCGAGCAGTGGTTCGTCAAGATGGAACCGCTTGCAGGACCGGCAATGGATGTCGTGCGGGAAGGCCGTATAAGGCTCACTCCGGAGCGCTTCGTGAAGGCGTACCTCAACTGGATGGAGAACATCCGCGACTGGTGCATCTCTCGCCAGTTGTGGTGGGGTCACCGAATCCCCGTCTGGTACTGCCAGGACTGCGGGAAAGTCTTCGCTGCAATCGACGAGCCCCAAGAATGCAACGGGTGCTCGTCCCAGGACATCCTCCAGGACCCGGATGTCCTGGACACCTGGTTCTCGTCGCAGTTGTGGCCCTTTTCCACGCTGGGCTGGCCGGAGGACGGCCCCGACCTCGACTTCTTCTATCCCACGACATTGCTGGTGACGGGCTACGACATCCTCTACCTGTGGGTCGCCCGCATGATCTTCGCCGGCCTCTACTTCACGGGCGATGTTCCCTTCAAGGAAGTGTTGTTGCACGGGATCGTGCGCGACTTCGAAGGTAAGAAGATGTCGAAGTCCGTAGGCAACGTCGTCGACCCCCTCGACATGGTCGAGCGCTACGGCGCCGACGCCCTCAGATTTTCGCTGGCGTTTGCGGCCGTGCCCGGGAACGACACCAATTTGTCCGAGGAGCGAGTCGAGGGTGCCCGCAACTTTGCGAACAAGCTCTGGAACGCATCGCGTTTCGTGTTCCTGTCGATCGGAGACGGCCGGCCCGTCCTCGGGGATCCCAAAAGCCTCGACCCTGCGGACCGCTGGATCCTGTCGCGCCTCGACGGGGTCATCGGCGCCTTCGACGACCACCTGGACCGCTATGAGTTTGCCGAGGCGATGCGCGAGCTTCATCGCTTCGTGTGGAGCGAGTACTGCGACTGGTACATCGAGCTGGCCAAGCTGAAGCTGTCGGATGATCGTGCATCGTCCTCGGGGGCGGTCTTGATCTACGTGCTCGACCACATCCTCAGACTCCTGCATCCGGTCATGCCGTTCATCACCGAGGAGCTGTGGTCACGTCTATGGCCCGAGGCAGGGTCGATCATGAACGCGGCCTGGCCCGTTGCGGCCGGTCTCGAGGACGCCCAGGCAGAAGGTCAAATTGCGCGTTTTGCCGAGCTAGTCACCTCCCTGCGCCGCTTCAGGGCCGAACACGGCATCCCGTCGTCGAAGAAGGTCAGGGTGGAGGTTGCCGCCGAGGGCTTTGCGTCCGAGGTCGGCGAGATGCGTGATGCTCTTCTGGTTCTCGCCAAGCTGGCCTCGGTCGAGCTCGTCGACAAGCTCCCCGGTGGGGCGGGGCGCGCCGGAATCATCACGGACTCGGGCATCGAGGCGCTGGTGGATCTCGAGGATGTCATAGACGTGCCGGCGGAGAAGGAAAGGATTGCCAAACGCCTGCGGGATCTTGACGGAGACATCGGGCGCGCCGAACGTAAGCTCGCCAATGCAGAGTTTGTCGCCAAAGCACCCGATGCCGTCGTGAGCAAGGAGCGGGTCAAGCTCAGGGACGCCCTCGACAACAGAGCGAAGCTCGATGCGCAGCTGGCGGCTCTCGAGAGCAAGTCCACGCCGCGTTGAACCCCCCGGGCACCACACCATGAGCTGGGCAAGGGCAAACGGCTACCTCGAGTCGCTGGGCGTCGACGCAATGAAAGCAAAGACGCCATCGCTGCATCGCATCGAAGCCCTGCTGGACGCCCTCGATCACCCGGAGCGGCAGGTCCCGGCCGTGCACATAACGGGGACCAACGGCAAGACCTCGACCGCGCGCATCACCGCTGCTGTTCTTAGCGCGACCGGGCTGTCGGTCGGCAGCTACACCTCCCCCCACCTCGAGCGCGTCTGCGAACGCATTGCGCTCAACGGTGACGCCATCTCAGAGGACATCTTCGGAGACACATTCGAGCACCTTTGGCCGTTCATCGAGCTCGTGGAGTCCCGTTTGGACGAAAAGCTCACCTACTTCGAGCTGCTTACCGCCATGTTCTTCCTTTGGGCCGTAGAAGCACCCGTCGATGCGGCCGTTGTCGAAGTTGGGCTCGGTGGACGGTGGGACGCGACCAATGTGGTGAATGCTCCCGTCTCGGTGATAACGAATGTGGGCCTCGACCACACCGGTCTTCTGGGAAGCGATCCAACTGTTATCGCCAAGGAGAAGGCGGGGATCATCAAGCCGGATGGCGCTGTGGTCACCGGCGAACGTCTGCCGGATGTGCTCTCGGTCCTGGAAGAGGCCGCCCGGGGGGCAGGCGCGCCGGTGCTGGCCTTGGACCGGGACTTTCACCTGGCCGACAACAACATCGCTCTCGGCGGGCGTTATCTCTCGATCCAAACGGCGGGAGGCGCCTTCGGGCCCAGCGGGGATCGAGAGAAAGGGGAGGAGTACACCGATCTCTACCTGCCTCTGCACGGCCGTCACCAGGGCGTAAACGCAGCCGTCGCCCTTCAGGCGGCAACCCTGTTCCTGCCCGGCCAAAGCCTTTCGTCCGAAGTCGTAACTGAGGGGTTTGCGGCGACACCAGGCGCCGGTCGCCTCGAGGTGATCAGAAAGGCCGAAGCCGAAGCCTCAATCGCCTTGGACGTTGCGCACAACCCGGCGGGCATGTCCGTGCTCGTGTCGGCCCTGGCCGAGACGTTTCCCTTCGAGCAGGTGTGTTTCGTGGTGGGTGTGCTCGCAGGCAAGGACCTGGACGGCATGGTGTTGGAGATGGCCCGGCTGAAGTGCTCGATCGTCGCAACCCAGGCAGACTCGGCGCGCTCGATACCGCCCCAGGACATCAAGGTCGCAGCCAAGTCGTCGGGCCTGGAATGTATGGTCATTGGTGACCTGGCGGCAGCCCTTGTCTATGCACGGGGGGCCACCTCCTTGGGCGATCTGATATGCGTCACAGGATCGCACTACGTTGTGGGGGAAGCTCGCGGGTTGTTGATCGGCAGCTAGGACCAGGCGCACGGCCTCTGCCCGCGCCCGGAAGGAGAGCAATCAATGTCCGAAATTCAGCGCACCCTCGTCTTGGTCAAGCCCGACGGTGTGAGACGCAGGCTCGTGGGCGAGGTCATAAGCCGGATCGAGGCCAAGGGCTACGACATACGCGAGCTCAAGCTGTTCACCATCGATGAGGACCTTGCCCGTCGCCATTACGCCGAGCACACCGAGAAGCCTTTTTTTGGCGAGCTCGTCTCGTTCATAACCTCCGGTCCGGTGGCCGCCATGATCGTCGAGGGCCCGGAAGCCGTCGCCGCCGTGAGGAGGATCATGGGTCCGACGAACCCCGTCGAGGCCCCTCCCGGGTCGATCCGGGGGGATTTCGCAAGCGTCATGACCGAAAACATCGTGCATGGCTCAGATTCCCCTAAAGCTGCGGCCAGAGAGGTCGACCTTTTCTTTGGAGAGTCTCTATAGTTGACTAGAGTCGTCAGGAGCAAACAGACATGGGTACCCTCAATTTCGTAGGTCGTGACATGGCGGTCGACCTCGGCACCGCCAATACCCTTGTCTACGTGCGGGGTCGGGGCATCGTACTGAACCAGCCGTCGGTGGTGGCCATCAATACCAAGACGGGCGGGATCCTGGCGGTCGGAGCCGAGGCCAAACGCATGATCGGCCGCACCCCGGCGCACATCGTTGCCATCCGGCCCCTCAAAGACGGTGTCATCGCCGACTTCGACGTCACCGAGAAGATGCTTCGGTATTTCATCCAGAAGGTTCACAGGCGTACCTTTTTCGCCAAGCCGCGCGTCGTCGTATGCGTTCCCTCCGGCATCACCGGGGTCGAACAACGAGCGGTTGAGGAAGCCACCATCTCCGCCGGCGCGCGCAGCGCCTTCATCATCGAAGAGCCGATGGCCGCTGCCATTGGCGCCGGACTGCCCGTTCATGAGCCGACCGGCAACATGGTGGTCGACATCGGCGGGGGCACCACGGAGGTTGCCGTGGTCTCGCTCGGTGGCATTGTCACGAGCCAGTCGATCCGCATCGGCGGGGACGAGCTCGACGAGGCCGTGATCAACTACGTCAAGAAGGAGTACTCCCTGATGTTGGGGGAGCGCACGGCGGAAGAGATCAAGATGGCGATCGCTTCGGCCTTCCCGGATCCGGAGGACCAGCAGGCCGAGATCCGCGGGAGGGACCTTGTGACGGGCCTGCCCAAGACCATCGTCGTCTCCGCAGAAGAGATCCGCCGGTCGATCGAAGAACCCGTCAATCAGATCGTCGACGCAGTCAAGAACACCCTCGACAAGACACCTCCTGAGCTGGCCGGTGACATCATGGACAAGGGCATCGTGCTTGCCGGGGGAGGGTCGCTGCTGAGAGGCCTCGACGAGCGCCTCAAGCACGAGATAGGCATGCCGATCCACCTTGCCGACGACCCGCTGTTGGTGGTGGCGCGGGGCTCCGGCAAGTGCCTCGAAGAGTTCGAAGCGCTCAAAAGGGTGCTGATTTCTTCGACTCGTTCCTAGCGCCGGAGAAGTGGGGGAGTTCTAATTGCGACGCTGGACTAGGAAAAGAGGGATCGCGTTGCAACTAATTGGTGGGCGTCGAGCACCCACTCGAAGCCTGAGAAGGTGATCCGGCGCAGGGGGCGGGGCCGCATCGTGCTTCCCGCCTTCGTGGCCCTCTGTTTGTTGATCATCACGCTCGACTTCAGGCAGAGTCGTCTGGGCCCCCTGGAGAGGGCTCGCGACTTCGCCACGACGATGGTCAGCCCACTTCAACGCGGCTTTGCCGTGGCGGTAAGGCCGATCGACGACTTCTTCTCCTCGATCGCCGAGCTGAGGGATCTGCGCACCCGGAATTCCGAGCTCGAGCAGAGACTCGAACGCACCATCGCCCGGAGCGGGTGGTCGAAGACCCTTGCCCGCGAGAACCGCCGCCTCCACCAGTCCCTGAAGCTGCAGAAGTCCTATCCCACCATGAAAGTCGTGACGGCCCAGGTGCTCGGCAGCACACCGTCCAACTACAGGTGGGCGGTGCAAATAGACAAAGGACGATCCACGGGGATCCGTTCGGACATGGCGGTTGTGGTTCCAGACGGACTTGTCGGTAAGGTGGTTCAGGTAACGGACAACTCGTCCACAGTGCTCCTTCTCATCGATCCGGGCGCGGCCGCCGGCGCGCGCATCGTCCAGGCGGGCGCCGCTGGTCTGATAGCCGGCGGGGGGTCGAGTGACAACCTTTCCCTCAACCTGATCGGCAACACATCGAGGGTTGCGGTGGACGACGTCGTCGTTACCTCGAGCTACAACCGTGGCGTCTTTCCTCCGGGTATTCGAATCGGCTCCGTGGCCGAGGTCGGTGCAGACACCCGTCTCCTCGAGAAGGAGATCGAGGTCGAGCCTGCGGTCAACTTCACCAACCTGGATTTCGTTGACGTCCTGGTCGAGAGCGGCCCGCACGGAGGGCGAGCAGGCGGACGTACAGGCGGAGACCGAGGCTCGCGCGGGGCAGGCTCATCGTGACTGCATCCGGCGCTCCCACACCCGCAGCTCGAAGCGAGTGGGCCCCAGCCGTGCTGCTGGCTGCAAGCGCAACGGTGGTGATCGCCCTTGCCGTGCAGTCGACCGTTCTGGCAAGCGCCACCCTGCTCCGGGTCATTCCCCAGCTCGTCTTAGTCGTGATCGTCAGCTTTTCCTACCTCGAAGGCGAGCGGGTGGGGATGGTGACCGGCTTCACCGCCGGGCTGCTTCAGGATCTGCTTCTGCCCCCACCGTCCATCGTGGGCTTGACGGCCCTGGTCTATACGCTGATCGGGTACGGAGTCGGAACGCTGCGTGAGTACACCGCCAGCGAGTCCGTGTGGACGCCGGTGATTGCAGTCGCCGGGGCGTCCGCGGCAGCCGAGCTCGGTTACGCCTCGCTCGCGATCATGCTCGGCCAGCCGTGGGTGAGCTTTGGCTTCACGCTCCAGATAACGGGTCTGGTGGTGCTCTACGACGTGCTGTTGACTCCGTTCGTGTTCCCTCTGGTGCGCAAGATCGCCGGAGGGTTGCGCCGGGAGCGCGTGTACAGATGGTGAGGCGTTCGGTGCGCCGGTCGTTGGCGCCGTCCAAGCAGAAACGTCGCAAGGGATCTGAGCCGAAGGGCACGGGCTCCACTCCGGTGATCGAACCCATCCTCGTGCGATTGGGGATCCTGGGGCTGCTCGTCATCATCGCTTTCGGTGCCCTGTTCTCGCGCTTGTGGTTCCTGCAGGTGCTCGCGTCGGAGGACTACAATGTCCTGGCGCGCGAGAACCGGGTCCGGAGGGTGCAATCGGAGCCGCCTCGCGGTCGCATCCTCGATCGCAACGGCAAAGTCCTGGTCGGAAATCGCCTGTCGCTGAGTGTGACGATCGACCGGCAGTCGTTGCGCGGGCCGCGCCAGCAGCGGCGCGTGCTCGAAAGGCTCGAGCGCGTCCTCGGCCGGCCTCGATCCGATCTGCGCACCAACCTCTTGGACCCTGCGGTGTCGCCGTACAAACCGGTTCCCGTTGCAAATGACGTGAGTCGCAAGGACGTGACGTACCTCGCGGAGAACCAGGAGGACTTTCCCGGCGTCGGATACAGGCTTCTGCCGGTGCGGACCTATCCGCAGGGGGCACTCGGTGCTCACGTCCTGGGCTACGTGGGTCAGATCTCGGAAGAAGAGTTGAAAGACCCTTACTTCAAGCGAGCGCTCCCTCGTTATCAGGGGGGTGATCTGATCGGGAAGGCGGGGATCGAACGAACCTATGATCGCTACCTTCGAGGCCGCCCGCAGGTCGAAAAGGTGATCGTGAACTCGGGCGGTGAAGTGACCGACACCTCGATTATCCGTGCCGAGGAGCCAGGTCGCGATCTCACGCTCACCCTGGATGCTGAGATCCAGCGTCTGTCCGAAAAAGCGTTGTTCAGCGGCATCCGGGCGGCGCGCGCCGCCCACTACCAGGCGACCGGTGGTGGAGTGACCGTCATGGATCCACGCACCGGCGGCGTGATTGCGATGGCGAGCTACCCGACGTACAAACCGGGCATTCTTGCCGACGGCATCTCCACCAAGGAATATGCGGCCCTTGGTGCGGCTACGCCAAACAATCCCACCGACGACAAGCTGCTGAACCGAGCCCTTCAGGGTCAGCGGCCGCCCGGATCGACCTTCAAGGTCGTGACGGCGGGCGCCGCCATGGCCAGCGGTGTCGCGACCTCGTCGTCCTATCTCGGGTGCCCACCGAGCTTCACCTACGGGGTCACCTTCAACAACTGGACCTCGGCCGACATGGGATCCATGGGCTTCGCCCGCTCGCTCGAGGTGTCCTGTGACACCTTCTACTATGCCCTCGGCGCCCGCATGGAGGACACCTTCGGGGCCAAGGAACCCTTCCAGAAGTATGCGCGGCGCGCAGGTTTCGGTCACACGACGGGCATCGACCTTCCCAACGAGGCCGAAGGCCGTGTTCCCGATCGAGCCTGGTGCAACGCGATCAGGAAGGCGACCGATGGCGACATCTGTCCCTACGGCTGGGTCCCGGGCTACACGATCAACATGTCGACCGGGCAGGGCGACCTAATCGTCACCCCCCTTCAGATGGCTACGACGTATGCCGCGATCGCCAATGGAGGCAAGGTGTGGAGGCCGTACCTGGGCTCGAAGCTGTCGGTTCCCGGCGCGTCCGGTGAGGGCAGAGTCGTGCGCAGATTCGACACTAGGGTGACCGAACGCCTGCCTCTCGAGGCAGATGAGCTCGGGGTCATCCGTCAGGGCCTGGTACAGGTCATCTCGGGTGCTTCGGGGACCGCGGCGGGGGCCTTCGCGGGGTTCCCCCTCGACAAGTTCCCACTGAGCGGCAAGACGGGCACCGCGGAATTGAGCTCGACGGACGTCAGCCTGAACGACGCCTGGTTCTTGTCCTATGGGCCCGGCAGGTCGCCGAAGTACGTCATCTCGGTCTACGTCGAAAGGGCGGGACACGGTGGCGAGAGCGCCGCACCCATCGCGCGCGAGATCTGGGAGGGCATCGGAGGCTTCGATTCATCCACCGAAGTCACCCTGGGCGAGGACAGCTCGGGCTGATGGCGACTCGCGATTTCTCCCGAGGGGCCGTTGACCGCATTGGGGGCGAGCCGGTATCGGCTCGCATGGCGCAGAAGGCTCCCATCCGCCATGTCGATCCGACTCTGCTGATTGCTGCGGTCGCCCTGGTGGCTTTCGGCGCAGTGATGATCTATTCGGCCACCGAGAGCAAGCAGTTGCAGGCGGGCCTTGACCCCGGATTCTTCTTGAAGAGGCAGTTGGTCTACGGGGCGGTGGCTTCGGTTGTCCTCGTCGTCGCAAGTGCGGTGGATTACAAGCATCTTCGGCCTGCGGCCGCTCCTCTGTACATACTCGGCGTCGCCGGGCTGGCTCTCGTGCTGACCCCCCTGGGCACGGTGACCGGTGGGGCAAGGCGTTGGTTCGACCTTGGCTTTGTGACCGCGCAACCCTCTGAGATCGCCAAGCTGGGCGTGATCGTCGCAGTCGGCGCGCTCCTGGCGCGCCGCAAAGGGGAGGTTCGAGCACGGGACGTCGCGCTTTCCATCGCTGCGGCTCTGCTGCCGATGGTCTTGATATACCTCGAGCCCGACCTCGGAACCATGATGATCTTCTCCGCGTTGACCGGAGCACTACTCCTGGTCGGAGGCGCCAAGGTACGCCACTTCCTGGTGCTGCTGGCGCTGACTGTGGCGGCGATGGTGGCCGTGTTCCAGATGGGCTTGCTCGAGGACTATCAACTCGAGCGCATAACTGCCTTCATGGATCCGACCCCCAACGTTCAATCCGAGGGCTACAGCCCCTTTCAGGCGAAGATCGCAATCGCTTCCGGCGGGGTCAACGGCAAGGGCATTCAGGACCGTAACTCGCAGACGTCTTTGGATTTCATCCCCGAGCAGCACACCGACTTCATCTTCACCGCCGTGGGCGAGCAGCTTGGCTTCATTGGGTCAAGTGTTCTTCTCATGCTGTTCGGATTGCTCATCTGGAGAGCTCTTCGAATCGCGGCGATGTCGCGCGACTTGTTCGGCAGCCTCCTTGCTTCGGGGATAGCGGCCATGTGGGCGTTTCAGGTGTTCGTGAACATCGGGATGACGGTGGGGATCATGCCGATCACAGGCATCCCCCTTCCGTTCATATCCTTCGGTGGGTCGAGCCTTCTGACGAACTTCGCCTGTGTTGGGCTGCTGCACAATATCCATATGAGGCGATTCCTGTAGAGGCGCCGGCCCTCCAGGATGCCGGTCGATGACGGCCGACGTCCCGAGACGCCGCGAGAAGGCGGCCGATGTGTTGTCCGAGGTGGAGAGGCGGGCCCGAGCCCTCGAGGAGCGGGCCCGAGCCCTCTCTGCTCCCAGTGCGGCCCCGGGCGCCCCGGGCGAGGAGATCTCCGACCTGAGGCGCGACCCTGCGGGGGATGACGAGCCCGCAGCCGTTCCAACGATTGCCGAAGGCCCGGAAGAGGAGACGCCGCCCGTGCCCGGGGCCTCCGGCCGTGTGGGCCGAAAGACACGTCGCCGCGGCTCTCGAAACCGGAGGAAGTCGTCTGCCCAACCCGCCGACCGGGTAATGCTCGTCCATGTGGGCGACGACGGGATCCAAATCGCCATCACCGAGCAGGGCGTCGTGGTCGAGTTCTATGTCGCCGGGGCGAAGGATCGGTCGCTGGTGGGCAACATCTATCTCGGACGGGTCCAGAACGTGCTGCCGGGGATGGAGGCCTCCTTCATCGATTTCGGGGAGGCGCGCAACGGTGTCCTGTATGCGACCGAGGTCGGCGTCGGGCTCGAGGAAGGTGCTGAGATCCCGAGGATCGAAACCGTCCTGAGCTCGGGACAGCCCATCCTGGTGCAGGTCACCAAAGACCCCATGAGAGCGAAAGGGGCTCGTCTAACGGCGGCGGTGTCGATTGCGGGAAGGCATCTGGTGCTCGTCCCCAACGCCCCGAGTCTGGGGGTGTCGCGGAGGCTGGGCGACGCGGAGCGCGACCGGCTGAGAGACATCGCCGGGCGCCTGAGACCCGAGCCCCACGGGCTAATTGTCAGGACGGCGGCGGAAGGCGCCGGAGCCGACGACCTCGAACGGGACCTGGAACGCCTGGTGACGTTATGGGAGGACATCGCCCGTGCGTCCGCCAACGCCCAGGCCCCCGCGCTGCTGCACCAGGAGCCGGAGCTCGAACTGAGGGTCTTTCGTGATCTGTTCAATCGTGAGGTGTCCAGCTGCGTCATCGACCACCCGGGCGTCGAGGCGAAGCTCCGGGACTACGTCGCGGCGACCTCCCCGGACCTCGAGGGCCGCATCGAGCGCTACGACGGCGAGCTCCCCCTCTTCGAAGAGGTCCGAATCACCGAGCAGATCAGGAAGTCCCTCGACCGCAGGGTGTGGCTTCCATCCGGGGGGCATATCGTCATCGAGCGAACCGAGGCCATGACGGTCGTCGACGTCAACACGGGCAAGTTCGTCGGCAAGTCCTATCTCGAGCAAACCGTGCTCCGCACCAACAAGGAGGCTGCGGTCGAGGTCGTCCGTCAACTGCGACTGAGGGACATCGGCGGGATCATCGTCATCGACTTCATCGACATGGACAGCCCGGAGAACCGCGCCGAGCTCGAGCAGGTCTTCAGTCGAGAGTTGGAGCGGGATCGCACCCGGACTCAGGTCTTCGAGATGTCGCCGCTCGGGCTCATTCAGATGACGCGCAAGAACGTCTCCACCGGGATCGTCGAAGCCTTCTCCGACCCCTGTCCTGAGTGTGAGGGCAGGGGAATTCTGATCCACGACGTCGACTGAGCCCCCGGGCGGTCGCCGCGGCGGGGCCCGGGCCCCCGTTTGGTATCCTGAGGCGTCCCTTTTCTCCAGGTCAGCTTTGTGCAGCACGTAAGGAGTCGGTTGTGTACGCCGTGATCAAGTCGGGTGGAAAGCAGCATCAGGTCGCCGAGGGCGACGTGATAAACGTCGAGCGGATCGACGACGACGGTGAGGTGCGCTTCCAGCCGTTGCTCGTGGTGGACGACGAGGGCAACCTCCATTTCGCCGACGGCAGCGTGACCGCCCGGGTCGTGGGTGCAACCAAGGGCCCAAAGGTGCAGGTGAGAAAATTCCGGAACAAGACCGGCTACCGTCGGCGCGCCGGGCACCGGCAGGGGTACACGAGCCTGCACATCTCTGCTATCTCTACGGGCGGCTCGGGCCGGGAGGTGAGCTCCGATGGCACATAAGAAGGGCGCCGCTTCCTCTAGGAACGGCCGCGATTCCCACTCCAAACGCCTCGGTTACAAGGTGTTCGGCGGGCAGGATGTCAAGGCGGGGATGATCATCGTTCGCCAGAGGGGCACCAAGGTGCACCCGGGCCACAACGTCGGACGTGGCGGCGACGACACACTCTTTGCAAAGGCCCCCGGGCAGGTGTCGTTCCATCGGATGCGGGGCCGCAAGGTGGTCAGCGTCGTGCCCGAGGAGACGGCTGTCTAAAGGGCAGGGCGGGTTCGTCGACGAAGCCCGCATCTTCGTCAGCGCCGGCGCCGGCGGGTCCGGCTCGGCCGCTTTTCACCACGAGCCCTACAAGCCCAAAGGGGGCCCCGACGGCGGCGACGGCGCCGATGGGGGCAGCGTCATCCTGCGCGCTGATCCCTCGGTCGGAACCCTCCTGGAGCTTCGGGATCACCCTCATGTGAAGGCGGGCCCGGGCGGCGCCGGCCGCTCGAAGCGGCGTCACGGCGCCCACGGCAAGGACCGGGTGGTTCTCGTGCCTCCGGGCACCATCGTGCACGATGAGCACGAGGTGTTGATCGCCGACCTGGCCAACCCCGGTGACCAGGTAGTCGCAGCCGCGGGAGGTCGCGGCGGCCGGGGCAACGTCAGCTTCACCACCTCCACCCGGCGCGCTCCCGGATGGGCGGAGAAAGGCGAGCCGGGAGAGGAGCGGCGACTGCGCCTCGAGCTGCGCCTTCTCGCCGACGTCGGCCTCGTCGGTTTTCCCAATGCGGGCAAGTCGACCCTGATCTCCCGCATCTCGGCGGCGCGGCCCAAGGTTGCGCCCTATCCGTTCACGACCCTGGCCCCGAATCTCGGTGTGGTGCGCGCCGGTGAGGGCACCTTTGTCGTGGCCGATATCCCGGGGCTGGTGCCCGGCGCCCACACCGGCAAGGGCCTGGGTGACCGCTTCCTGCGCCATGTCCGCCGTGCCGCCGTGCTGGTGTTCCTGATCGATCTCGCAGCCGAGGACCGTGATCCACTCGATGACGTCGACGTCCTGAAGACGGAGCTTGCGGCCTTCGACCCTGCCCTTACCGAGCGGCCCTCGCTGGTCGTGGCGACCAAGCTCGACGTGGGAGGGGATCGGATCGCGCAGGTCGAACGCCGCCTGCCGGACGCACTCGTCATCTCCGCGGTCACGGGATCGGGCATCGACGGGCTCATCGAGAGGCTGGCGCGAGAGGTGACCGAGGCGCGCGCCGAGACCCCCGCCGCCGTGGGCTACGTGCGCCACGTTGTGCGCGAGGAACCGATAGCGGTGACCCGGGAGGACGGGGGATGGCGCGTGACGGGTCGGCGCGCCGAGCGGGCCGTTCAGACAACCGACATGGCGCGCGACGAAGCGGTCGTCATACTGCAGCGCCGGCTCATCTCGATGGGGGTGGAGCGAGCCTTGGAGGCCGCCGGCGCGGTCAGGGGTGACGAAGTTCGCATAGCCGGACAGGTCTTCGGATTCGAGCCCGAAGGCTCTCAGGAGGATGTCGAGGTACCCGGGCGGGAGCCGGGGGAGAGCTGAGTCGGGTGACGAGGCGCGCGCTCGGGCCCGGAGATCGCCTGGTTGTCAAAGTCGGGACAACTTCCCTTCTCGGTTCCACCGGCGAGCCGGACCAAGCCCGCATGAGGACGCTGTGCGAGGGGGTTGCGGAGGTCAGGTCTTCGGGGGTCGATGTCGTTCTCGTGTCCTCGGGGGCCATAGCCGCAGGAATGGGGCCGCTCGGGCTGTTGCAGCGGCCCGGCGACGTACCGTCACTTCAGGCGCTGGCCGCAGTGGGCCAGGGTCTGCTCCTTGCACGCTATTCGAGTCTTCTCTCCGACCTGGGGTTGGTTTCGGCCCAGCTCTTGTTGACGCGTTACGACTTCATGCATCGGAGCCAGTACCTCAATGCCCGCAACACGCTCGACCGATTGCTCGCTCTCGGCGCGGTTCCGGTGGTCAATGAGAACGACACCGTGGCCGTCGACGAGATCTCTTTTGGGGACAACGACCGGCTTGCCGCCCTTGTCGCCAACCTGGCGCGCGCTCGGATGCTGGTGCTGCTCACCGACGCGCGGGGCCTCCATCGCTCCGATCCCCGTCGCACACCGGACGCCCCCCTCATCGAAGAGGTCGATCGCATCACGCCCGAGATCGAGCGGGCGGCCGGTGGTCGCGGCTCGAGTCTCGCAACGGGAGGTATGGCGTCGAAGATCGCCGCCGCGTGGGTCGCAACCTTCTCGGGGGTGGGCGTTGTCGTGGCCCAGGCGTCTGCCCCTTCGGTCCTGGCCCGCGCCGCCGGCGGTGAACCGGTCGGCACCTATTTCCACCCCCGGGGCCGGACGGCCTCGGCGCGCCGGTTGTGGATCGCATTTGCCCAGCCCCCGCGGGGAACCATCGTCGTGGACGCCGGTGCCCGGAAGGCGGTCGTGGCGGGCGGGCGCAGCCTGCTTCCGGCGGGGGTGGTCGATCTCCGGGGACGTTTTGGCCCCGGCGACACCGTCGATGTCGTCGAGGCGGGAGGTGACCCGTCCAGGCCCTTCGCTCGCGGATTGGTACGCTACGCGGCCGATGACCTGGCCGCTGCCCAGGGCCGCTCGACCGCCGGGCTGGCGCAGAGCGAGGTAATTCATCGCGATCAGCTCGTGATCCTGGAGGACCGATGAAGTGGAGCAGCCCCGAGTGACCCAGACGATCTCGATGTGCCGGCGCGCCGCCCGGGCCGCACCCAAGGTCGCGGCCCTGGCCTCGGGCACGAAGGACGCGGCGCTCGAGGCCATGGCGAGGGCGCTCGAAGGCGCGGTGGAGGGCCTGGTCCAGGCGAACGAGGCCGACCTGGCCCGGGCCCGGGCGGCCGGAGCCTCCCACACCCTGGTCGACCGGCTGACACTGACCTCCGGGCGCATAGCCTCCATGGCCGCGGGACTGCGCGCCGTCGCCACCCAGCCCGACCCCGTGGGCCGCGTCGTGGGGGGTTGGCGCCGCCCGAACCGTCTGTTGATCGAGGAGGTGCGTGTTCCTCTCGGGGTGGTGGCGGTGATCTACGAGGCGCGCCCCAACGTCACGGCGGACGTGGCGGGGCTTTGCCTCAAGTCGGGCAATGCCTGCGTGCTCAGGGGGTCGTCGACGGCGTCGAGCTCGAACCGGGCCATAGCGGACGTGCTCATTCGGGCGGCGGTGCAGGAGGGGGCCCCGGAGGGCTCCATCGGGCTGCTGGACGATCCCGACCGGTCCGCCGCGGTGGAGCTCATGCAGGCCAAGGGACTGATCGACCTGCTGGTGCCCCGGGGAGGCCGGCAGCTGATCGAGACCATCGAGTCCCACGCAACCGTTCCGGTGATCATCGACGGCGACGGGAACTGCCATGTCTACGTCGACCGCAGCGCCGAGCCCGGGATGGCGACGAGCATCGTGCTGAACGCGAAGATCCAGCGTCCGAGCGTTTGCAACGCGGCGGAGACGCTTCTGGTTCATGACGAGATGGCGGACAAGTGGCTCCCCGAGGCGCTTGCCGCACTGGGGGCCGCCGGGGTGGCGATCAAGGGAGACGCCCGGGTGTGCCGCCTCTGGCCCGGGGCCGAACCCGCGACCGAAAGCGACTGGGCGACCGAGTATCTCGGCCTGACGCTGGCCGTCCGGGTCGTTGGTTCGCTCGACGAGGCGATCGGACACGTCAACCGCTACGGGACCTCGAACGCAGAGGCGATCGTGACCCAGGACGTCGCCGCAGCCCATCGTTTCACCGCCGAAGTCGACTCAGGCTCCGTGTTCGTCAACGCCTCGACTCGCTTCTCGGACGGCGGGGAGTTCGGTTATGGCGCCGAGATTGGCGTCTCCACCCAGAAGCTTCATGCCCGCGGGC
>JACDDL010000039.1 GCA_013817045.1 Actinomycetota bacterium
GACGTTGCCGTAGTGGGCCCCTATCGTGGGAACCGGCGAATGACGCTGACCCCGCCTGTTGTGAATAGGGCGCGCCGGATCCTGTGGTTGGTCGGCGGCGAGAGCAAAGCAGGCGCAGTGGAGGGATTGGTGGCAGGCGACTCCCGGCTCCCTGCCTCACGCGTGTCAACGGGGAACGCGACCCTGCTGCTCGACGAGGCCGCGGCCTCTAAGCTTGGGCCCCTAGGACGACGACATCGAGAGTGGGAGGGTTAGCCTCGCATGGACGGCTTAGGCATCGACATCGGCGGTTCGGGGATCAAGGGCGCGCCGGTCGATCTGAGCCGCGGGGAGCTGACGGGCGAGCGCCACCGCGTCCCCACGCCCGACCGGGCCATGCCCAAGGAAGTGGCAAAGGTGGTAGGCGATGTCGCAGCCCACTTCAGCTGGAATGGACCGATCGGCTGTACCTTTCCGGCAGTCGTCAAGGACGGCTTCACCTGCACCGCCGCCAATGTCGACAAGTCCTGGATCGGGACGGATGCCCGCACCCTGCTGGGGAAAACAACCGGTCTGCCGGTCACGATCGTGAACGACGCCGATGCAGCCGGGATCGCCGAGATGGGCTACGGCGCCGGGCGCGATCGCGGCGGGGTCGTGGTGATGATCACCCTGGGGACCGGCTTGGGCAGCGCCG
This sequence comes from Actinomycetota bacterium, assembly GCA_013817045.1. GTDB lineage: Bacteria > Actinomycetota > CADDZG01 > CADDZG01 > WHSQ01 > JACDDL01. The sequence goes on from JACDDL010000039.1 coordinate 677, forward strand.
TGTTCCTGGACGGCAAGCTCGTGCCCAATTCCGAGTTGGGCCACATCGAGATCGACGGCCATGATGCCGAGACCAAGGCCTCCGACAGGGCTCGTCAGGAAGAAGATCTCTCGTGGGGGAAATGGGCCAAGAGGCTGAGCGTCTACCTCCAGCGACTCGACGCGCTCTTATGGCCGGATCTGATCATCCTTGGCGGCGGGGTTAGCAAGAAGAGCTCGAAGTTCCTCCCGCTTCTCGATGTCCGCTGTGAGGTCGTTCCGGCGCGCCTACTCAACAACGCCGGCATCGTAGGGGCCGCACTTGCGGCACGGGACGACGCCCCCCTCGGTCCCTAGATACCCCCGGAGTGGGGGAGACTTGACCTGCTGGTGGAGTGCGGCAAGAGGGGGCGTAGTGAAACAGAGGGGTTCCGTGGCGGAGCGGCTCTTGCCCCTGATGAGGTTCTTCTTCGGGGCGGAGATGCCGATCGAGGTCAAAGCATGGGACGGGAGCCGCCTCGGCCCGAAGCAGGGGGCCGCCAGGCTGGTCATCCGGTCGCCCGAGGCGCTTCGCCGCCTGCTAACCGCCCCCAATGAAGTGGGTTTGGGCCGAGCCTACGTCGCCGGCGAGCTTGAAATCGAGGGCGACATCTACGCCGCGCTGAACATTCGCGACACCATGGAGAACGAGAGGCAAACCGATGATCTCGGCATGGGGGTGAAGGGCTGGCTGCACGCGTTGAAGTCGGCGGCCGATCTGCGTCTGGTCGGACGCCCACCGGCGCCTCCCCCTGAGGAAGTCGGTCTGGGCGGACCTCGGCACTCGTTGCGCCGGGACGCCCGGGCGGTTGCACATCACTACGACGTCTCCAACGACTTCTACCGCCTCGTTCTGGGCCCGACCATGACCTACTCGTGTGCCTACTTCGCACATGAGGGCATGGGGTTGGACGACGCACAGGTCGCCAAGTACGACTTGATCTGCCGCAAGCTCGGCCTCCGCCCCGGGATGCGTTTGCTCGACATCGGCTGCGGTTGGGGCGGAATGGTTCTGCATGCCGCGCGCCACTACGGCGTCGAGGCGGTTGGAATAACAATCTCGCAACGGCAACACGATCTCGCGTCCAGAAGGGTGGCTGCAGCAGGCCTGGGCGATCGCACGCAGATCCGCCTTCAGGATTACCGGCAGCTGCGAAACGAAAGCTACGAGGCAATCTCGAGCATAGGCATGTTCGAGCACGTTGGCCGGGCGCGTCTGGCCGAGTACTTTGATTTAGTTGTTCGGTTGCTCGAGCCGGGGGGGCGGTTCCTGAATCACGGAATCACCAGGCGCGCCGGCAAGTCCACCCCGCACAAGAAGACGTTTGCCACGAGTTTCGTGTTTCCAGACGGGGAGCTCCATGAGGTCGGAAGCGTCGTGAGCACGATGCAGCAACAGCGGCAGTTGGAGGTCCGAGATGTCGAGTCCTTGCGCGAGCATTACGCAAAGACATTGCGGTTTTGGGTAGACAATCTCGAAAGCAACTGGTCACAGGCCGTCGAACTGAGCGGCCCTGGGCGCGCGCGGATCTGGCGGCTCTACATGGCCGCATCTGCGCTCAACTTCGAAGCAGGGCGCACCTACATCCACCAGGTTCTTGCCGTCCGTCCGGACGGGCGAGGCGACAGCGGTATGCCGCTCACAAGAGGGAATTGGCTCAAAGCCCATGCGCCCGCAACCGGTGTGCTTCCGGGCACGAAGGAGTTGGTTTAACGCCGACGTGCACGGAATCCACGCAGGGAAGGAGAAATGATGTCGACAGCTTGCGAGCACCTGGTTGTGGATCAAGGGGTGAGCGCCAAGACACCGGAAGGCTGCGAAGGATGTATCGCCATGGGCGACGGGTGGGTTCATCTTCGGTTGTGCTTGTCGTGCGGCCACATTGGTTGTTGCGATAGCTCCAAGAACAAGCACGCAACGGCTCACTTTCATTCGACGGAACACCCCGCTATCAAGTCGTTCCAACCGGGTGAAGAATGGGGCTGGTGCTATGTCGACGAGGTCATGACCGACCGGGTCTCATAGGCAGCTCGAGCCGATGACGGAGAGCTCACCGTCGGTTGCGGTCGTCGGCAGCCTGAATCTGGACCTCGTCGTGCCCGTTCCTCATCATCCGCGACCCGGCGAGACGGTGCTCGGCTCGGACCACTTCAGCAATCCTGGAGGTAAGGGCGCAAACCAGGCGGTGGCGGCGGCCAGGCTCGGTCGGCGGGTGGCGATGGTGGGATGCGTGGGGGGCGACGACGCAGGCACCGACCTCAGGGCATCTCTCGCGGCCGAGGGGGTGGACGTTGATCGGGTCGTTGCGCTCGACGATGCTCCCACCGGGATCGCCCTGATCTCGGTCGACGAGGCAGGCGAGAACACGATCATCGTCAGCCCCGGCGCCAACGCCCGGGTCGATGTCGAAGCGGTCGAGGGTGCAATGGACATCCTCGGCTCTGCGGCGGTGACGCTGCTGCAACTGGAGATCCCGGTCGAGACCGTAGCCGCTGCGGCAGATTCGTCGGGGGGCACGGTGGTGCTGAACCTCGCCCCAGGCCGGCCGCTGCCGGGGGATTGCTGGCGCAGGTTGATGTGCTCGTCCCGAACCTCGGCGAGCTCGGGGTGCTGTCGGGCGGTGAGGCGCCGGACGACCTCGACGCGGCGGCCTCGGTTGCGTCGGACATCGACGGTCCCGATGCCGTGGTCGTGACACTCGGACCGGAAGGGGCGCTGGTCGTGACCCGGGACGGGTCACTGCACGTCCCGGGCGTCGAGGTCAAGGTGGTGGACACAACCGCGGCGGGGGACTCTTTCTGCGGCGCCCTCGCAGACGCGCTCGTTCGAGGGCTCGAGCTCGAGCACGCGGTCCGTTGGGCGGTTACGGCTGCTGCTCTCACGGTTACAAAGAAGGGGGCCCAACAGTCGTTGCCGACGAGGGCCGAAGTCGAAGGTCTGATGACTTGAGGACGAAGGAATCCCCCCGGCCGACGGGGCGGTTGGCTTCTCCCGTCGTAGTTCAGTTGGCCCTTGGATGGCTACATGGTGAAGGTCTTCGGCGGGTTCTCCATTGTCAGTATGGGTCGGTCCGCCTTGAAAGCGGAGATGTCGTGCTCGGTGACACCATCGATTGCCAGCTCGCTCATTATCTTGCCGAACAACGATGCGAACTTGAAGCCGTGGGCGGCACCCAGCGTAACGAACACGTTGGGGTGATCCGGCAACGCGTCGAGGATGAAGTCGCGATCGGGCGGCATCGTGTAGAGGCATGTCTTGGTTGATGCGAGCGGCCCCAGGGAAGATGGCAGGAAACTTCGGCAGAAGTCCTCGACGCGTTGCAGGGTGCCGGGGTTTGGTTCGAACGTACGCGTGCGCGCGGTGACTTCATCCCCACCAACATCCTGCGCCACCTTGACGCCCCGCTCGCCGAAGACCGGCATCCCATAGTAATCGGACGCGTCGTGCCAAATCCATACGGGAAAGCGCTCTGGGGAGAAGTCGTCAAGGTGCGGGGTGGCGTAATAGCCCACCTGTTCCTGTGTGATGGTAAGCGGAATCTCGACTCCGAGGTGGGCGAGCAGCTCGTTTGTCCAGGAGTCGGCAGCGATCACCAGCTTCTCGAAGCGAAAGGCATCGCCTCCCGTGGTGACCTCGATGGCATCACCGGCTTGTCGAATGGCTTCCACCGCCATGTTTTGGAGCAGTGTTGCTCCGTGTGCTCGTGCCACACGCGCGTGGGCCGCATTGCAGCGGGCCGCCGGCGCGATTCCGCCGGCCGCTTGATAGAGCGCCACGATGTCGTCCGTGAGTTGCCACTGAGGCCACCGCTTCATCGTCTCGATGGAGTCGAGCACTTCTATGGGGACGCCGCACGAAATCAGTGGTTCGGAGTAGTCCTCGAGGGGAATGGGCCCGCCGGCAGGGAAGAAATCGAGGCCCCCCGTTGTCACGATGAGATCTTCCTCGGCCTCCTGTTCGAGAATCGCCCACGCGTCATAACTGCTCTTGGCCAGCTCCACGTACTGAGGGTTGTGGTAGGCCAATCGAATGATGCGGGAATGGTCCTCGGACGCACCTCGGTCGTGCCCCAGTTCGAATTGCTCCAGCCCGAGGACGTCGTCGCCGGCGCGCCGGGCCAGCCAGTAGGCGACTCCGCTGCCGATGCCTCCGAGGCCTATCACTCCGTAGCGGTACTCACTTCTTCTCACGAGCCGTCCGTGTGGCCGTGTGCCTCGTAGGCCGACATGGGCTTGTCTTCCTGCATGCGCCACTCCGCCTCGTCGTCGGGCAGTTTTCCAAGCGATCTCGCCATTGCCCGAACATGAGCTGCCACCGACCCACAGCAGGAACCGATGTAGTTGATGCCCATATCGCGCGCCTCGAGGGCGTACCGGCCCATGGCGTGGCGCGTCAGTTGCAGCGGATCGAGGCGGAAGGGAAACTCCGGACGACCGGTGAAGAACGGGGTATCCGGCAGGGTTTCGTATGCCACCGGCTGGCACGCCAGGGGAGTGGACACTGCAGCGCGCATCTCCTGCATGTACGGAAGCGTGTTCGCCGGGTTGCGCAGACAGTTGATGCCGACCACATCGGCGCCTGCATCGGCGAGGCGGCGAGCACAGTCTGCGGGTGAGTTTCCTTTGTGGTCGTGCGGCTCCTGTTCGAACGCCACCGTCGTTATCACCGGAAGGCCCGTGGCCTTGGAGCTTTGGGTTGCGATGACGGCCTCATCGAGCCAGGTGAAGGTCTCTGCGATGATCAGATCCACACCGCTTTCGACCGCCACCTCCAACTGACGATCGAACTGCTTCCGGATGCGGTCTTCCGAAGCTCGGTCCCCGGGATCGTAGACCCACGTCATGCTCAGGGTCATGGCCACGAGCGAATCACCCTCTGCGGCGACGCTCTTCGCAATGCGCACCGCCTCGCGGTTGATGTCGTCGACCTTGCCTCCGAGCCCGACGGTTGCAAGCTTGTCTTCGCTTGCATAGAAGGTCAGCGCTTGCAGAACTTCCGCGCCGGCGAGCAGGAACTCCCGGTGCAGCTCTTCGAGGGCGCCGGGATGGGTGATGCTGACTTCTGGCGTGAAGGGGCCGGCGCGTACGTACCCGCGCCTTTCCAACTCGAGCAGGTAGCCGCCGTCTCCCAACACAACACCGTCGGCCAATCGTTCGAGAATTCCCTGAGGCATCGTTACTCCCGTCTTTGAGGCATTTCGTCAACGATTCTGCACCAAGCGAGCAGAGGTGCAGGCGAATGTCCGGTATAAGGGAAGCGGCAAGGCGGACGAGCGTATGGGGAAGGAGCAACATGCCGAGGTCGAGTTTCCCGCAAACGGAGGCACGGCGCCCGGCTATCTCAGCATCCCCGATAGCCAGAATGGCCCCGGAGTCATCGTGTTCCAGGAGTGGTGGGGGGTAGAGGATCACATCCGCGACGTTTGCGACCGGTTCGCTGCCGAGGGCTTCGTTGCGCTTGCGCCGGACCACTTCCGGGGCGAGACGACCGAACAGCCCGACGAGGCGGAGCAGAAGATGATGGCGATGTCGATGGACAGGACCGAGAAGGACATGCGCGGCGCAGTCGACTTCCTTCTCGGCCACGACGCTCAACGGGGGGCCAAGGTCGGTTCGGTGGGGTTCTGTCTGGGCGGTGGATTATCGGTGTGGGCCGCTGCGCAGAACTCTGCGATAGGTGCTGAGGTGACCTACTACTACGTGATGCCGCACGGCAAGCCGGACTTCTCGACCATCCGCTGCCCGGTGCTGGGCCATTTCGGCACCGCCGACGAGATGAACTCGCTCGACGATGTCCGGGCGCTCGAACGCGAGATGCGGGACGCCGGAGTCGACGTGACGTTCGACTTCTACGAAGGTGCCGGCCATGCCTTCTTCAACGACACCGACCGCCTCGGGACCTTCGACGCCGGGGCGCGCGACCGCTCTTGGACCCGCACGCTCGATTTCCTGCGGACCAACCTGGCCTGAGGCACCGGGGATCTCGCCGGCAGGGCTACCTTTGGGGCTCAGCTCCGGTATGACGCAGCTCTCCCCAAAGGTAGCCGGGCCCCGGTGTGGCCGGCGCCGGGTCAGGCCGCTGGGGTCACCGTCACCGAACGCTCCTCGGTCCCCCGCAGGAACCTGATGTCCAAGGGAGCCCCCGCACCCGAGGCTTGAAGAACGGCCTGAAGCTCGTCCACGTCGGGCGTGGCCCGGCCCCCGGCTTCGAGGATGAGGTCGCCTTCCCGCAGGCCGGCCTGCGCCGCCGGACCGCCGTCCTCGACTCCCCGGATGAGGAGGCCGTCGGCCTCCGGCAGACCCACGGCGCGCCGCAGGTTCTTCGCCACGTCCGAGGGCGCCAGGGCGACGCCGAGGCGGGGGCGCGCCGGGGAGTCGCCCCTGCTCAATGCGTCCACCTGCCGGCGAAGGTCGGAGTCGGCCGGGATCGCGAGGTAAAAGCCCTCCCCGAGCCGGTTGGTGTTGATGCCGAGGAAGCCGCCGTCGGTATCCACGGTCGGCCCCCCGGAGGACCCCGGCAGGAGCGGGGCGGTATGCTCGAGACTCCCCGTTATCCGGTGCCCGCGCGGCCCTCGAAAGGTTCTCTCGGTTCCGGACACGAGGCCGAAGGTGACGCGCAGCCCGCGGCCCCCGGGGTTGGACAACGCAAGGACCGGAGCGCCGATCCCAAGGCCGTTGGGGCTCTCGGGCCAGGTGATCGCCGGCGCATCGGCGGTGTCGACCGAGAGCACGGCCAGGTCGCCCTCGGCGTCGACGCCGTCGGCCCTGGCGGTGGCGGTGCGGCCGTCGTTGAACGTCACAGTCACCTCGTCGCGGCGGATGTTGTGGGCGTTCGTGAGCACCTTGCCCGGGGCGACGACCACCCCCGAGCCTATTGCGGAGCGGCGCCCCACCCCCACGACCACTGGCCCGACACTCTCGGCCACCCGTCCGACGGTCCTCTGCAGATCTTCCAATGCAACCATTCTGTGACCCTCCACGTAGAGTAACTTGCAAATAGCAAGCTACTACAGAGGAGGAGCTCACGCAACCATCCCGGAGGACCTGTCGACCCGAGACCTATGGACTTAGGATCGGCGCCGTGCCCCCTCATAGGGAGTCCCCGCTGGCGACCGCGTTGGAGCGCGTCGGCGACCGCTGGTCGTTGCTGATCGTGGATGCCCTCCTGACCGGCCCCAAGCGCTTCAACGAGCTGGCCGAGGAGGTTCCGGGGATCGCCCCGAACGTCCTCTCGGCGCGCCTGAAGCATCTCGAACGCGAGACCATCGTGCTCGCCCGCCCCTACCTGAAACGGCCCCCCCGGTACAGTTACGAGCTTTCGGGCGCCGGTCTCGGGCTGGGGAGCGCAGTGCGGCTGCTGGCCCATTGGGGGGCCGGCCGCTCGGACAGCGCCGACCCGCCTCGCCACGACGCCTGCGGCACTCCCATGGAGACCCGCTGGTACTGCCCCACCTGCGCCCGGGTCGTCGGCGACTCCGACGAACCCGACCTCCGCTACGTCTAGCGCCTCTCGGCCGTGCCCCTGTGGCTGGAGGCACACGAAAGCCTTCTCGGGCATCCCACCACGTCATGGTGTGGCCCACGGCCCGAGTCCATGAGATCTCAGGAGACCGGCGGGAGGCAGCTCGAGTTACCGCCACGCTTCGCCCGCCGAGCCGGAGGTGCGTATGGGGACACTATCCTCGACGGCGTACTCAGAGCCGGCTCGACAATCGAGACAAAGGGGACGGATCACATGGAATACGGATACCTGGGGCGGTCCGGGCTGATGGTCAGCCCGCTTTGCCTGGGGACGATGAACTTCGGGTGGGACGAGCCCGGCACGAGCGAACAGGATGCCCACCGCATCATGGATCGCGCCCTGGAGCACGGCATAAACTTTTTCGATACCGCCAACGTCTACGGCTGGAGAAAGGGCGGCAAACCGGGGGAAGGCGTAACCGAGAAGATCCTGGGGACGTGGTTCGCGCAGGGCGGCGGCCGGCGCGACAAGGTCGTGTTGGCGACCAAGCTCTTCGGCGGGATGGGCGACTGGCCGAACATGGACAAGCTTTCGGCCCTCAACATCCGGCGCGCCTGCGATGCAAGCTTGAAGCGGCTCCAGACCGACTACATCGACGTCTACCAGATGCACCACATCGACAGGGGGACGCCGTGGGACGAGATCTGGCAGGCGATGGAGAACCTCGTCCAAGCGGGCAAGGTGCTCTACGTCGGGAGCAGCAACTTCGCCGGGTGGCATATCGCCCAGGCGAACGAGATCGCCCGCAGCCGCCACTTCATGGGCCTCGTCTCCGAGCAGAGCCTCTACAACCTCGACTCCCGCGCGGTCGAGCTGGAGGTGCTGCCTGCCTGCGAGGCCTACGGCCTCGGCGTGGTCCCGTGGAGCCCGCTGGCCTCGGGGCTGCTCGGCGGTGCGTTGGAGAAGGCGACGGAGGGACGGCGGAGAAGCGCCGATTTCAGAAAGCGGGTGGAGGCGAGGAGGCCTCAACTGGAGAGGTACGAGAAGCTGTGCGCCGATCTCGGAGAGCAGCCGGCCAACGTTGCGCTCGCGTGGCTTCTGGCGAACCCGGTTGTGACCGCCCCGATCATCGGGCCGCGCACGACCGAGCAGCTCGACTCAGCCCTGAGGGCCACCGAGATCGGGCTGTCGGACGACACGCTCGAGGAGCTGGACGCGATCTGGCCCGGCCCGGGCGGTCCGGCCCCGGAGGCCTACGCCTGGTAGCGGGAAACCCGGGGGGCCGAGTGGGTGCCGGATGTGAATAATGCACACTCACCACCCACTCGGCCTATCTCCGGTTAGAGCGGGATGCCCCACAGCGGAAACCAGCGAGCCAGATCCTTCTCGATCGGAAGCTCCCCATCCACGATCCCTCGAACCCGCAGCTCGAGCTCGTTGTCGCGCCGATCGCCCGGCAGCGGAGCGAAGGGATAGAACGTCGCGCGCTTGTAGAGGTAGACCAGGTAAAGGTCGTTGGCCCCTTCGGTCCTGAAGCGGAACACCGAGCACAGCAGCAGTGAGTCGTAGCCGCGCTGTTCCATGGTCGAGTTGAGAAGGTGGACCCCCGTTACGAGCTCGCCGAGATCCGGATCGCCCAGGGTCGCCCACCGGTACCCGTACGAGTCCTCCGATGTCGTCAACTCGGTCTCGAACTCCGTCGCGCTCATCTCCATGAGCTCGTTCAGCTCTTTGTTCAGCTCTGCGAAGCCCTGTCCCGAGGCGGGTTTGAACGCGACGCCCGCCTGCCCCGCCGGTTTGCATCCCGCCTCTGCTTCGAGTGTCAACGCAGCGGTGGGGAGAGCGAAGAGCGCGTCCAGCTTCGCCTTGACCGGCTTGGTACGACCGAGCAGCGCGTCGACGAACTTTATGCTCCGCTCCCCATGTTGGACTCCATCGCAGACAGTTGCTGAAGCCGGCGTTCGAGGCTCGGGTGCGTGCTGAAAACGGACGACAGACTGAAGCCTTTCGACAACGCCGGCGTAAAGAAGAAAGCGTTGAGCGGCTCGGCGCGCCGAAGGTCGCGCTGGGGGATGCGGGCCATCTCGCCGCTCACCTTGACCAGGGCGGAGGCAAGGCTCGAGGGCCGGCCGGTAACGGTTGCAGCGGCTCTATCGGCGGAGAGCTCGCGGTATCGCGACAGGGCGCGCGTGAGGAAAAAGCTGACCGCGTAGACCACCACCGAGGCCAGGATCACGACCATGATCATCGAGCCGGCGCTGTTGTTGTCGTTGTCGCGCCCGTAGCCCCCGCCGTATGCGCCGGAGTAGAAGCCGTAGCGCGTGATGAGCCCTGCGAGCATCCCGAGAAAGCTTGCGATGGTCATGACGGCCACATCACGGTGCGCGATGTGGGACAGCTCGTGCGCCAGGACTCCTTCGAGCTCGGGTTCGTTGAGCTTCTCCATCAGGCCGGTGGTCACGCACACAACGGAGGACTTCTGGTTGCGGCCTGCAGCGAACGCGTTCGGCATCGGAGAATCCGAGACCGCCACCCGCGGCTTGGGGAGGTCTGCAAGAACGCAGAGGCGTTCGATCATGGTGTGCAGCTGGGGCGCCTGGCGCGCGTCGACCTCGTGAGCGCCCATCGATGCCAGTGCGATTCGGTCCGAGAAGAAGTACTGGGCAAACAACAGACCGCCCGAGATCAGGATGATCAAGAAGTAGGACACGCCCACGGCGATGAGCACTCCGATGAACACGACGTAGAGCAGGCCGATCAAGAACATGGTGAACAACATTCGAGCGGTTAGACCCCTGTCGGGGGGAAAGTGATTGACCATCAGCCTGGTACGAGCCCCTCGTCGCCCAGCAGAGCCCTGACCTCCTCCAGCGTCGAATCGACCGGCGGAAGGACGAGGTCGGAGGAGCCCAGATAGTCATCGGGCAAACGCTTGCCCATCCGCACTTCGGTGAGGAGCATCTCGAGCCCATCGGCGAAGGCAACCTCATCGCCACTCTCGACACCTTGCGTCAGCTTCGCATCGAGCTCGTTGAGCCGGGACAGGGCGTCCTCCGGGACGTCGAACTGGCCTTCCTCCATGATTCGTATGATCATCGTTTCTCCTCCGGTGCTTCCAGCGCGGCGGGGGGGCCTCCCGAATCGAGCTCGCCTCTCAGACGAGCCAACTCGGCGTCGACCTGGCTGGTGCCCGACGTCCTGTCCAACTCGGCCTGCAGCGGGTCGCTGCTCGCAGAGAGGTCTTCGAGCGCTCCCGACGCCATGAGTTCGTCTAGTGCGCCGCTGCGGGCCTGCATGCTCGCAACCTTGTCCTCGGCGCGCTCCATCGCCATTCCCACATCCCCCATCTCCTCGGAGATGCCCGACAGCGCCTCGCCGACCTTGGTCTCGGCCTCGGCTGCGCTGTAGCTGGCTTTGATCGTCTCTTTCCGGGTCCGGAACGCCTGAACCTTCGCCTCGAGGCGCCGGGATGCATCCACCAGCCTGTTCTCCTCGCCCTTGAGCTGATCGTGCTGCACCTGGAGCTCGGCGAGCTGGCTCATCACCCCGGCGCGCCGGGACAGTGCTTCCCGGGCAAGATCCTCCCGGTTCTGGTCGAGCGCCTGCTTCGCCTGCTGCTCGAGCTTCGCCGCAGAGCGCTGGAGCCCCTGAGCCTGAAGCTCGAGTCGCTTCCGCGAGGTCGCGACGTCGGCAACGCCCCTGCGCATCTGCTGAAGCATGTCGAGCTGGCGTTCGTAGGAGTAGTCGAGGGTCTCACGCGGGTCCTCCGCGGAGTCCAACGCCCGGCTTGCTTTCGATTTGAAGATGAGGGAAAGCCGCTGCATCAAGCCCATCGGTCACACTCCTTGACGGCCTGCACCGTCGGCGTCTCGTCTTTGTCGTCGGGCGTCCAGAGCCCCTGCCTCCAGAGCCCCTGCCAATGAGGATACGGCAACGCGCCGGCCAACCTGGGGGCGGATTGCTGGTCTATTGCACTCCCGGGCCCGCTTGCCGGGCTCAGGGATGCAACGGAAGGAAAAGTGTGGCCAAGTGTATTGTCGTGACGACACAGGGGCGCCGGGCCTGCCGGTACCGGGCACTGCCGGAAAATGAGGGGAGAGTGGCCTCTATGGACCGCATAAGACCTGCGAGAAACAGGCATACCCGTCGCGACTTCATGGTTATGGGAGGAGGCGCGACCGCAGGCTTGATCCTGGCCGGCTGCGGCGGCGGGCCGGAGGGCAACCCCGCCGTCAGTGATTCCACCGGCTCGGGGACCGGCGGCGCCAGCTACAGCGGGCCGAAGGTACAGCTCGCCTTCTGGAACGGTTTCACCGGCGGTGACGGACCCTTCATGCAGCAGCTGGTGAAGGACTTCAACGCCGAGCAGAAAGACATCGACGTGAAGATGGTTGTGCTGGAGTGGGTCGACTTCTACGCAAAGGTCCCGCAGGCGGTGTCAAGCGGCACCGGGCCGGACGTCGCCATCATGCACCTCAACCAACTTGCCACCAATGCGGCCCGAACCGTGATTCTGCCCCTGGATGATGTCGCCGAGAACTTGAAGCTGGCCGAGAGCGACTTCAACCCGATCGTGTGGCAGGGCGGCGAGTACAACGGCCAGCGTTACGGAATTCCTCTGGACGTCCACCCCCTCGGCTTCTATTACAACAAGAAGGTGATGGAGCAGGGGGGACTCGATCCGGAAAGCCCCCCCACGACCAACGACGAGTACATGGCGGCGGTCGAGGACCTGAAGGCGAAGGGAATCGAAGGCTCGTGGGTCTCTCCGTTCCTGTTCACCGGAGGATTGCAGTGGGAGTCCCTCGTGTGGCAATTCGGGGGCGACCTCTACAGCGACGACGGCACAGAGGCAATCTTCAACGAACAAGCCGGTGTAGACGCTCTGACGTGGATGGTGGATCTGGTCGAGGGCGGATACAGCCCGAAGAACGTCGGCCAGGACGCCGAGACGATCGCGTTCCAAAACGGCAAGAACGCTTTTCTCTGGAACGGCATCTGGATGATCAACGCCTTCAAGGAGATCCCCGACCTCGAATGGGGCGTCACCCAGTTGCCTCAGATCGGCACCGAGCGGGCCGCGTGGGCGAGCTCGCACAACTTCGTGATAACCAACAAGCAGGATCAAGACCCGAACAAGATCGACGCGTCGAAGGTGTTCGTGAACTGGGTCATCGACCACTCCGCAGAGTGGGCCCAGTCGGGGCAGGTGCCTGCGCAGAACTCGGTTCGCGAAAGCGCGGCGTTCAATAAGCTCAACGAGCAGTCGGCGCTCGCCGAGCAGCTCCCCTACGTGCACTTCCCGCCGCCCGTTCCCGGGATCGGGGACGTGGACACCATCATCGAGAGGGGGGTCCAGGAGGGCGTCCTGCTGAAGAGTGATCCGCAGCAGGCGCTCGATGACGCCGCCTCCCAGGCCGACGAGATCCTGGCGGAGAACGCCGAGAAGTACCAGGCCTGAGGGCGGTGGCAACGACAGAGGGGGCGACGGGTTCGGTCGCCAGAACCACCCGCAAGGCTGCGAAGGGAAGCTCGAAGAGCGTGGGGGCGAGCCACGCAAGCGCGCTCACCCCTTATCTCTTCATGGCGCCCTACCTGCTTCTCTTTGCCATCTTCGTGCTGGCGCCGCTGGTGTCCGCCCTGTGGATCAGCCTGCACAACTGGGATTACCTGCTGCCCGGCAAGCCGTTCACCGGCCTGGACAATTACACCGATCTGTTCAGCGGAACGGGGACGGCGGGGTTGTTCTGGCAGAGCATGTCGGCGACCGCCCAGTTCACGCTCTACAGCGTCCCGCCGCTGGTCCTTCTTCCGCTCGGCGTCGCCATCGTGTTGAACCAGAAGATTCCCGGACAGAAGGTGTTCAGGGCGATCTACTTCGCCCCCTACGTGCTCGGGGTGGCGGTGGTGGGCATCCTGTGGCGCTACCTGCTCGATCCGAGCGTCGGCTTGATCAACTACTACCTGGGGCGCATTGGATTTTCGGGTGACCTGCCGTGGACGAACGGCCTCCCGTGGGCCTGGATCGGCCTGGTGGGTGCGACGGTGTGGTGGACGCTCGGGTTCAACACCATCATCTACCTTGCGGGCTTGCAGGGGATTCCGAGGGACCTGTACGAGGCCGCGAGGGTCGACGGGGCGAACAACTGGCAGGCGTTCCGCAACGTCACGCTGCCGCAGCTTCGGCCGGTGATCCTGTTCGTGACCACGGTCACGATCCTTGCGTCGGCCAACGTGTTCGGGCAGTCCTACCTGATTACCCAGGGCGCGCCGGGCGGCGATACCCGCACCGCCATCATGTACATCACCGATGAAGGATTGGGGCGCTTTCGAATGGGGAGCGCCGCGGCGATGAGCATCATCCTTGCCGCAGCCCTGGCGATCATCGGCGCCCTCAACTTCAGGTTCCTCGGGCGCGGGGACGATTACTGATGGCTCAGGCCGTTGCCAGATCCCGTCGCGGCGGAGGCACCCCCGGATCGTCGAAGCTGGTGCGCTACCTGTCCTACGCCGCGCTGCTCGCACTGACGGCGGTCTACGTGGCGCCTTTCGTGTGGATGGTCATCACGTCCTTCAAGACGAATCCAGAGACGACGGCATCGGTGCCGACCTGGATCCCGCAGCCGTTCTCGACCGAGGGCTACGACGCGATCCGAGACCCAGCGCTCGATACACCTGTGCTGAAGTGGTTCGTCAACAGCGTGATAGCCGCCGTCTTCCACACTCTGCTGGTTCTCGCAACTGCATCTACGGCGGCCTATGCGCTTGCACGGCTCGAGTTCCGCGCCAAGAAATTCATCTTCGGCCTCATCGTCGCGACGCTGTTCATTCCGCCGATCATCTTTCTCATTCCGAACTACCTGATCGTGGACACCTTCGGCTGGATTGACAGCCTCATGGCGGTCATCATCCCGACCGCAGCAACCGCGTTCGGTGTCTTCTTCATGCGCCAGTTCTTCATCACTCTTCCGGACGAGCTCGAGGAAGCGGCGCTGCTCGACGGCGCAAATCACTGGCACATCTTCTCTCGCATCATCATGCCGTTGTCCAAGCCTGCGCTGGCGACGCTTGGCATCCTCAGCTTCTTGACGAACTGGAACGACTTCCTCTGGCCGCTGTTCGTCCTGGTCGAGAACCGGACTCTTCCCCCGGGCCTGGCCGTCCTGCAGAGCGCCAACACGACCGACTACGCCATCATCATGGCCGGAGGAGTCATCGCGAGCATCCCGGTGCTCATCCTGTTCATCCTGGCTCAGAGGTATGTCATCGAGGGAGTAGCAAGGAGCGGGCTAAAGGGTTGACCGGCGGTTGCCAGATGCGAACTTTGGTCGAAAAAGGACACACAGTGCGCGTTTTCGACCAAAGAAAGCGGGAGCCCGGGCCACCACCCACCCGTTCGTAAGAGAGGGGAGAGAACTTGAAGAGATGGGCGGCGGCCGGGCTTTGCGTTGCGCTTACGACAGGGTTGCTGACAGCGGGCGCGACGGCGCGCCCCTCTCCGAGAGGTTTCAGGAACCCCGTGTCGAAGGGATTCGCCGACACCTTCGCCGACCCGTCGGTGATCAAGGCCAAGGACGGTTACTGGTACGCGTATGGGACCTCCGATCCGCTAACTGAGGTCGAAGATGACTATCACCTACTCCCTACGGCCCGGTCGAGGGACCTGGTCCACTGGAAGTACACCGGGGACGTGTTCGACGAGTCCAATCAGCCCGAGTGGATGGACGAACCCGAGATCTGGGCCCCCGACATCCGTTACCTGGACGGGACCTACTACCTCTATTACGTCGTGACCGAGACGACCGTCACCGACGAGGGCTTCGACAACGCGATTGGAGTCACCACCGCGCCGACTCCAACCGGACCATGGACGGATTCCGGCGCGCCCCTGGTGGGGCCCCGTCGAGGTGAGTCGGGTGACCCGGGTGATTTCCTTTGGACCTTCGATCCGAGCGAGCTCACCACGTTGGGCGGCACCCGTTACCTCTACTACGGCTCCTATTACGGGGGCGTGTTCGTCACCAGGTTGTCACGCGACGGTCTCCGCACAATGGGGGAACCGACGATGGTGGGAATCGACAACCGCTTCGAGGGCGCCTATGTCGTGCGCCGCGGCGCCCACTACTACATGTTCGCCTCGTCGGCGGATTGCTGCGCCGGCCCCACCACCGGCTACAGCGTCTTCGTCGGACGTTCGAAGAGCCCGCGCGGTCCGTTCTTGGATCGCGAGGGCCGGTCGATGAGCGAATCGCGCGCCGGTGGAACGATCGTCATCTCCCCCAACGGCAACAGGTGGGTCGGTACCGGCCACAACTCGGTGGTGACCGACATGGCCGGGCAGGACTGGCTCGCCTACCACGCCATCGACCGCCATGACCCGTATTTGGATCCCCCCGAGCTCGACGGGGTCAACCTGGTCGGCGTGAACGAGCGGCCCATGCTGTTCGACCGCCTCGACTGGAACGACGGTTGGCCCATCGTACGGGGTGGAAAGTGGGCCTCGGCGAAGAAGGTGCGCGCGCCGGTTGGCCGGTTCGCAATCGGGGGCGGCTTCGGTTCCGATGATGGGCTCGGCGCGAACTGGCGCTCTACCGGCGGCGACTGGAACCTCCGCACGTCGAGGCAGAACGGTGCCTACGTCAGCACCGCGAAAGACTCGTGCAATCGGCCCACCTATCTCCTGAGTCGTGCAGAGTGGACAGGGGACCGGCGCGCCGAGGCGGACTTGCGCCTGAGGGACAACGGCCGGGGCGCCGTCGGTCTTGTTGTGGCTTATGAGAGCAGTCGCCGGAACATAGTCGCCTGGCTCGACGCGCGCGACCGCGCCCTCGTCACCGAGGTGGTCCGAAGAAATGGCTCGGGCGTCGATGTGAAAGATCTCCCTGGGAATTTCCGCTTCGATGAGTGGCACACCGTTGCGGTTGAGCTGCGGGGAAACCGAATCCACACCGAGGTTACAGATGCCCGGCTGCATGACCCGATTGCCTCGGGTGCTTTCCGCGTCCCGAGGAACACCGCCAGTGGTGGATCGGTCGGAGTCGTCGCTGCGCGCTGCGGGCGCGTCGATGCGGACAACGTCGGGGAGGCGCGCCTCTATCGCCCGCACGCGGCGACCGAGTCGCTTCCGCGTACCGGCTCGAGGCTGGGCGCGTTCAGGGACGAGTTCAACGACGACGACTTGGATGGAGCATGGTCGTGGGTGCGCCCGGCACAGGGCGAGGAATCGGGCGGAGCATTCACCTGGCCGACTCAGGACGCCGATCTGTTCAAGGACGACAACAGCGCTTCGGTGCTGCTGCGCGACGCACCGGGAGGTAACTACACGGTCGAAACCGAGCTCGGCATCGATCTCGGCGTAGATACCGATCGCTCCTTCCAGCAGGCGGGCCTCATCGTCTACTCGGGCGACAACCGCTACGCCAAGTTGGTTCACGTTGCCGTGTTCAACACGAGGCAGACCGAGTACGCCAAGGAGATGCCGTTCGCCGGCGGGATCGCCTACGGCGGGATGATCGTCGGTCCTCCCGATGACCATATGTGGCTGCGAATCGTGCACCGGCGCGACCGAAAACACAACGAGCACGAATACCGCGCCCTCACCAGCCGCGACGGCGAGCACTGGATCCGTGGCGGGGTGTGGACGATGAGCGGCCGCGTCACTCCCCGCATCGGCCTAGTCTCGATGGGAGGAGCGGGCGCAACCGCCGAGTTCGACTACTTCCGGGTGACCAGACCCTGAGCCAGTCGTTTCATTGCATTCGCCGGCCCGGAAAGGGGGTTCCAGAGTGCCTTGGAGCACCAAGGTTGTCGTCCACCGGCGTGGGTTCTGGGTCGGTCCAGAGATGGCCCACGCCCCGTTCACGCAGCAGCTCGTCGATGGTGCCGGTGTCGACCGGACGCCCGAAAAGGTAGCCCTGCACCTCGTCACAGCCGTGAAGACGCAGGAACGGCAACTGTTCGGCGCTCTCGACACCCTCCGCGACCGTCTCGAGCCCAAGGCTGTGAGCCATGGCTATGGTCGCGCTGACCATCGGCGCCGGTTCTCCTGTGG
>JACDDL010000184.1:0-3610 GCA_013817045.1 Actinomycetota bacterium
GCCACCCCACGGCCCCGGCTTTGTGCTCACAGGCGATGCCGCCGGAATGATCAATCCATGCAACGGCGAGGGCATCGCATACGGCTACGAAACCGGCCGCATCGCCGCCCGCCACTTAGACGATGCCGTGCGAGTGGGCTCATCGCCGTCGTTGGACGGCTACACACGCGAGCTCGAGGCCGTCTACGGGCCCTACTATCGCCTCGGAAGAAAGTTTGTAGCCCTCATCGGCCACCCGGTGTTGATGGAGAAGTTCGTATCCATGGCGATGCACTCGAAGCCGGTGATGAGCTTCGCGTTGACTATGTTGGGGAACCTGGAGGACGAACGTGCCCACGGAGTCGGGCAGAGAGGAATGAAGTTCATGAAGAAGCTGGCGGAGCTCAAGCCGTGACGTTGTCGGCGTACCTCCCCATCCTGCTCCTGATCATCATTTCGACCATATTTGCGGTTGCATCCATTTTCGTCTCGTCCAAGCTGGCGCCGAGCCGATGGACCCTCGCCAAGCGGCTCCCGTACGAGTGCGGCATCGTTCCCGAGGAGACCGATGAACGCGAGCGGTTTCCCGTCAAGTTCTATCTCGTGGCGATGCTTTTCATCATCTTCGACATCGAAACTGTGTTTCTCTACCCGTGGGCGGTCGTGTATCAGGAGCTCGCCGTCTTCGGACTGATCGAGATGGTCGTGTTCATCGTGATCCTGCTTGCGGCTTACGTGTACGTGTGGAGGAGAGGAGGGCTCGAGTGGGCGGAGTAAGCGACACCCTTGGAGCCAACTTCATGACGACCAAGCTGGACAAGCTCGTCAACTGGGCGCGCCGCTCTTCCCTGTGGCCCATGACATTCGGGCTCGCCTGCTGCGCTATCGAGATGATCGGCACGACCATGCCGCGTCACGACCTCGCCCGGTTCGGCATGGAGGCTTTCCGGGCATCGCCGCGTCAGTCCGACCTGATGATTGTCGCCGGACGCGTGTCTCAGAAGATGGCGCCCGTTCTCCGTCAGGTCTATGACCAGATGACGGAGCCGAAATGGGTCATCTCTATGGGCGTCTGCGCGTCTTCCGGCGGGATGTTCAACAACTACGCGCTGATTCAGGGAGTTGATCAAATAGTGCCCGTCGACGTCTACGTGCCGGGGTGCCCTCCCCGCCCCGAGATGCTCATCGACGGGATAATGCTGCTGCACGACCGGATCATCAAAGGCGATTACGAGTCGATGCAGGTCGCCGCGGAGTGAGCAGATCGGCGGGCAGGCTGGACACAACCGACGAGCAGATCTGGGTCGAACCCGGCGAGTGGGCCGCACGCGCCCGCGGCCTGAAGGAGGAGGGTTGGTCGCTGACGGATCTGGCGGGGCTCGACACGATCGGGCTCCACGGGCGGGGAGCTTTCGAGGTGGTGGCGCAGCTTCTCCACCCCGAGCTGAAGCGACGCATCATGGTTCACGTTCCGGCCCCCGGCGAGCCTCCGACGGTGCCCTCGGTAGCGGACGTCTGGCCGGTTGCGGACTTTCCGGAGCGAGAGGCCTACGACATGTTCGGTATCCGTTTCGAGGGTCACCCCAATCTCGTGCGCATCCTGATGCCGGATGAATGGGAGGGTTATCCTCTTCGCAAGTCCTACGGCGTCGGCAAGGTGGCCATCGAGTTCATTCCCCAGCCGATGCTGCAGATTCAGAGCGCCGGTCAGTCTCCCAAGCCGCATGAATCGGACGCCGACGTCGACCGGCTGGGCCAGCCCGAGGAAGATGAAATGGGGGATCACGAAGCGGCCATGAGACGGGCCCCCTTCGCCCGCGCCGCTCAGGCCGAGGCCGGAGAAGATGCGGCCTCCGTTTCTCCTCTGACGCCCACACCGAAAGAGGAGACTCGTCCGTGAGCATTGCGGAATCGGTCGTCCGGACGATCGAGGACAAGGGTGCAGGCGCCTTCGTCGAGTCCTATGACCCCGCCGAAGAGAACATGGTCATCAACCTGGGCCCGGTTCATCCGTCGACTCATGGGGTCCTCCGTCTCGTGCTCGAGCTGTCGGGCGAGACCGTGCTCGACTGCAGACCGGTGATCGGCTATCTGCACACCGGGATCGAGAAGGAATGCGAGGACCAGACCTGGCGGGGCGCGGTGACGGCGGTGACCCGCATGGACTACCTGGCCCCGTTCCATAACGAGCAGGCCTTCTCACTGGCAGTCGAGAAGCTGCTGGACCTCGAGGTTCCACCGAGGGGCAAGTACATCCGCACCCTTATGTCCGAGTTGGGCCGGTTGTCGTCCCACCTCGTGTGGTTCGGAACGTCAGGGCTCGACATGGGGGCGATGTCGGCCATGTTCTACGGGTTCCGTGAACGCGAGCTGTTCCTCGACTTCTACGAGATGGTCACCGGGCTCCGAATGAACCACGGCTACAACATCCCGGGCGGTGTGTGGCAGGACCTGCCCGAGGGATGGGAAGAGGTGTGCGCCAACATCGTGTCGATCATGCCGGGCAGGATCGACGACTACGAGTCCCTTCTCACCGAGAACCCCATCTGGCTCGAGAGAACCAAGGGCGTGGGCATCATGAGTATCGAGGACGCGGTGAGGTTCGGCGCAACAGGCCCGATTGGCCGGGCGGCCGGGTTGGACTGGGACCTCCGGCGGGACATGCCCTACGAAGCCTACGGAGAACTGTCGTTCGAGGTGCCCGTGGCCTCCGAAGGCGACGTCTACGCGCGCTATCAGGTGCGGATGGCCGAGATGCGGGAATCGATCAAGCTCGTCGGCCAGGTGATGGAGAAGATGCCCGAGGGCGATTACAAGAACATGGACCCGAAGATCATGCCGCCGCCCCGCTCCGAGTTGAACCGTTCGATGGAGGCCGTCATCCACCACTTCAAGCTCGTTACCCAGGGCTACACGGTGCCTGCGGGTGACGCTTACGCGGCAGTCGAATCGCCGCGCGGCGAGCTCGGCGCCTACGTCGTATCCGACGGCGGCACGGCTCCGTACCGGTGTCATGTCCGTGATCCGTCTTTCATCAACCTGCAATCGCTTGCGTCGATGGCCAAGGGTGGACTTGTTGCGGATCTGATCGCAGTGATTGCCTCGGTGGACCCGGTCATGGGAGGCGTCGACCGGTGACTACCCGCGCACCGAACCCGTACGAACAGAACCGAATACAGCGCGAGCAACAGGGGCGCGCCCCCCGGGACGAGACCGAGCGGGTCTTCGACGACGAGCTGCGGTCAAAGGCGGCAGAGATCGTCGCGAAGTATCCGAATCCTCGCTCGGCCGTGTTGCCGCTGCTCTTTCTGGCCCAATCGGTCGACGGCTACGTGACCGAAGCGGGGATGCGTGAGGTCGCCGAGATTCTGGGGCAGACACCGGCCTCGGTCCTGGCCGCCGGCAGTTTCTACTCCATGATCAAGAAGGTTCCCCAGGGCGACTATCTCATCTCGGTCTGCAGAAATATCTCGTGCACGCACATGGGTGGCAGGAAGCTTGTGGGTGTCGTCGAGGAGCGGCTGGGGATCGCCGACGGCGAGACGACGGCCGACGGCAAGTTCACGCTCGAGACCGCCGAATGTCTGGCGACCTGTGACGGAGCGCCGACAATACAGATCAACTACGAGGA
>JACDDL010000184.1:3620-5965 GCA_013817045.1 Actinomycetota bacterium
CTACAACGTCACGCCGGAAACACTGATCGAGGCCGTCGACCGGCTCGAGTCCGGCCAAGAGGTAAAGAGCAAACGCGACGAGCCGGTGAGAACGGCCAAGGAGATCGCCTACGAAACGGCCGTCGTAGGCATCTACAAGAAGATGGGCGACGACATGCAGACCCGCACCACCGGGGGAGAGGTGCTGCCGCCGGACATGGCGCCCGGCTTCCGCCCCCGTGAGCCCGGAGCAGTCGAGGACGGAGGCGCAGGGGAAGGGCGGGTGTCGGGTGGCTGATGAGACGCGGGGCCGGCTCGGCGGGACCGCAGAAGAAGGGCGGGGCCGGCTCGGCGGGACCGCAGAAGAGAAGCGGGGCCGGCTCGGCGGGACCGCAGAAGAAACCAGGATCGTCAAGCGGCGCATCCATGAGTACCCGGACGACTCCTGGACGATCGAGCGCGCCGTCGATGACGGCGCCTATGAGGGCGCCAAGAAGGCAATCACGACGATGCAGCCCGACGAGGTCATCGATCTCGTCAAAGCCTCCGGATTGCGCGGGCGCGGCGGGGCCGGCTTTCCCACCGGCGTCAAGTGGAGCTTCGCCCCCAAGGACGTCTTTCCGAAGTTCATCGTCGTCAACCACGACGAGGGGGAGCCCGGGACATTCAAGGATCGAGAGCTCGGCGAGAACGATCCGCACCAACTCATCGAAGGCATAATCATCTCCGCCTGGGCGGTTCAGGCGGCCAGGGCGTTCATCTACTGTCGCGGTGAGTTCGCGCTGGGGTCTCGCCGTCTCGACAAGGCCATCTCGGACGCGTACGAGCGGGGCTTCCTCGGCGAGGGGATCTACGGGTCCGACTTCGACCTCGAGATCATTTTGCATCGGGGCGCGGGCGCTTACATCTGCGGCGAGGAGTCCGCACTCCTCGACTCGCTCGAGGGCTTCCGGGGGCAGCCGCGGCTGCGTCCCCCCTTTCCTGCGGTCAAAGGGCTCTACGGCCAGCCGACGATCGTCAACAACACCGAGACGCTCGGCAACCTGCCCGACATCGTCCTGAAAGGCGCCGACTGGTTCAGGCAATGGGGCACCGAGAAGTCACCCGGCACCAAGGTGCTGTCGGTCTCGGGCCATGTCAACCGGCCCGCAAACTACGAAGTCCCGATGGGGACCTCACTCGCCGACGTCCTCGAGCTGGCCGGCGGGATGCGCGAGGGCCACACCTTGAAGGCGATCATCCCCGGTGGGGCCAGCGCGCCGCTCCTCACCTCAACCGATATAGCCATGGACTTCGAATCGCTCAAGGATGCAGGGTCGATGCTCGGATCGGGTGCGGTCGTGTTCATGGACGAAACCACCTGCATGGTCCGCAACGCGCTCGTAACGACCGAGTTCTTCGAGCACGAGTCGTGCGGGAAGTGCACTCCGTGCCGCGAGGGCACGTGGTGGGGCGTGAAGGTCCTGGAGCGCATCGAAGAAGGTGACGGGCGCCCGGAGGACATGGACCTGCTGCTCGATATCTGCGACGGCATCGACGGACGAGCTTTCTGTCCGCTCGGGGACGCGGCCGCATGGGCGCTTCGCTCCAACGTGAAGCTGTTTCGCGAGGAATTCGAAGAGCACGTATCCCTCGGGCGCTGTCCGTTCGAGGACGAGGACAAGGTTCTCGTCGGCGCCCACCAGGGCGGCGGCGCAGGGGAAGCAGGCGTCATGCCCCAGCCCGCTGCCGGTGTGCCCTCGGACGCGGATACGCAGTCATGAGCACAAACGGCGGCGCGAAGGTGACCATCAACGGGCAGACCGTCGAGGCCGAGCCCGGGCGTCTCCTGATCGACGTTGCCGAGGAGATGGGGATCTTCATTCCCCGCTTCTGCTACCACCCCGGGATGAAATCCGTGGCCGTCTGCCGCATGTGCCTGGTCGCCGTCGAGGGGATGCCCAAGCTCGTGCCCGCCTGCGCGACACCCGTGGCCGCCGACATGGAGGTCAACACGGTGGACGAGCAGGCCGTTGATGCGCAGAAGGGAATGCTCGAATTCCTGCTCATCAATCATCCACTCGATTGCCCCATCTGCGACCGGGGCGGCGAGTGCCCCCTGCAGGATCAGACTTATGCCCACGGGCCGGGCTCGAGCCGGTACGTCGAGCCCAAGCGCACGTTTGAGAAGGCACTCGAGATCTCCGACCTCGTCGTGCTCGACCGCGAGCGCTGCGTGCTGTGCTGGCGCTGTGTCCGTTTCTCCGACGAGATAGCGGGCGATCAGTTCATCCAACTCGTCGACCGCGGCCCCGGCACCCAGATCCTCACTTTCAACGATGAGCCGTTCGACAGCTACTTCTCGGGCAACACGATTCAGATCTGTC
>JACDDL010000185.1 GCA_013817045.1 Actinomycetota bacterium
CAAAAAGGTTGCACGCGGGCATCGGCCGAAGTTTGAGGGCACCAAAAAAGGCCCCGTGACCAGGGCCTTTGTAGTTGCAGGGGTAGGATTTGAACCTACGACCTCCGGGTTATGAGCCCGGCGAGCTACCAGACTGCTCCACCCTGCCCCCTCACTATAACCAGCACGCGCCGGGCCGTCGACACCGGCAGGGTCAGGCTTCATTGCACTCTTGAACCCGCTAACCGGGCCCGAGAGTGCAATGAAAAGGAGTCTCCCGGCCCGCCGGCCGGCTTGTTCCCCCGCGCCCGGCCCTCTACTGCTGGATGGCCTCGGCCTGCTCCAGCAGAGCGCCGATGCGTTCGATCAGCCTGGCGTAGGTCTGCAGATCACCGTCCTGAAGGGCCTGTTGGGCACGGTCGTAGAGCCTGCCCGCCTCGGCCACCAGGTCCGTAAGCTGCCCATCCTGCCCGCCGTCGTCACCGCCCCCTCCGTCGGCAGGACCCTGGTCCGGAGGAGTCGTGACACCGAAGAGTTTCGTGAGAGCCTCCTCGAACGTTTTCCCGGTCACCACCCGCTCGCCCTGGACAACCACCACCTGGAACAGCTCGGGGATGCCCTCCTCACTGATGGTGCCGGTTGGGTCCAGCGCATCGGTTGTCGTCGTTTCCGACCCGTTGGCGCTGACGAACAGCGGTTGTACGTACAGGATCGACTCCTCCACCGGGAGGATGACCAGCGCACCAAAGTCGACGTCCGATCCCCGCTGGCTCAGAAGCGAAAGATTGCGCGAGATCTCCGGGTTCTGGTTGATCAGGTTGTTTATCTGCTCGGGGCCCGGAACCTGACGCTGGCGCGGGAACTCGAGCGTGAGCAACTCACCGTAGTTGGCCGGGTCCGAGCGGCCAACCATGAAAGCAATCATGTTGGGGCGCGCCCTCGGTGTGAACGCCCGCGTCAGCAAGAACTCCTCTTCGGCTTCACCGGGGAGCTTGGTCAGCAGGTAGGTGGGCGGCACCTGATCCGGCACACCAGCATCCGCCGTCGTCCCGGCGAGGTTGCCTCCGCGGTTCTCCGGGATGCCCCACTCGTCCGATTTGCGGTAGAAGGTCTCCGGCTCCTGCATGTGATAGGTGAGATACACCTCTGACTGGATCTTGAACAGGTCCTCCGGGTACCGAAAGTGGGCATTGAGATCATCGCTCGGTTCGTCTTCTGTGAACAAGGATGGAAACGCCTTGCTCCAGGCCTCGATCAAAGGATCCTCGTCGTCGACGATGTAGAAGTTCATCGAGCCGTCGTAGGCGTCGACCGCGATCTTTACAGAGTTGCGAATGTAGTTGACCCGCCCCTCGAGCACACCGGAGTCCGTCGTCGTCCCCAAGATCGAGGACATGTCGAAGCGCTGCGAGTAGGGGTAGTAAGGGGTCGACGTATAGGCGTCGAGTATCCACACGAGGCGTCCATCCACTGCAGCGACATAGGGATCCTGGTCAAGTGAGAGGAACGGCGCAGCGCGCCTGACCCTGTCTCGCACGTTCCTGTAGAACAGCACCCTCGAGTCATCCCTTACGAGGCTCGAAAGAACGAAGTTGGGGTCGCCCTCGCGTATTGCAAAAGCAAGTTGCCGTGCGAAGCCTTCTAGCGTGACGCCTCCTTCACCCTCGTATTGGCTCCGTACGGACTCGTCCGTCGTCTCGTAGTCCAGCTCTTTCTGCCCTGAATTGACTATCGAGTATTCGGATGGCTCGAACGTCTCACCGAAGTAGACGCGCGGCTGCTCGAGCTCGAACGACGGAGCGTCGGCCGTTACCGTGCCGGGCACATCCTTGACCAGGAAATTGGGCAGTCCGGCCGAGCTCGTCTCGTTCGCCAAACTGGCCACGAGCCCGATGCCGTGTGTGTAGACGAGATGCTCGTTGGACCAGCTCCTCGATCCCTCAGGGAGCTGGTCGACCGAGAGCTCGCGCGCCGACAGGAGCACTTGCCGGGTGGTTCCGTCGACCTCGTAACGGTCGATATCGACGTCGGGGAACTCGTAGTAGGTGCGGATAGCCTGAAGCTGCTTGTAGACGCGCCGCAGTATGGCCGGATCCCAAAGCCTCACGTTCTGCACGACATCCTCGTTCTGCTGGATCGCATTCGAGCTCAGACCAGGAGTTGCAGGATACGGTTGCGTATCGACGTCATCGAAACCATAAGCCTCGGTCGTTGCCTCGATGTTGCGCCCGATGTACTGCCTCTCGCGTTGCAGTTCCTGTGGATCGACGGAGAAGCGTTGCACCCACCAGGGCCACACCCCGCCGGCCAGAACAGAAATCAAGATCCACAGGCCGACGGCGGCAAGAGGAAGGGATAGACGCCTGACGCGTATGTTGACGAGAAACAAGCCGGCAGACACCACCGAGATGATTGCCAGCAACGTCAGTGCGGGGAGATGCGCGTTGACATCCGTGTAGCTGGCGCCCGCCACGGCGCCGCGCAGCGAAAAGTTCAAGCCGAAACGTCCCAGCCAATACTGCACCGCCTTCACCAGCGCAAGGAAGCCCAAGAGGACCGATATGTGCGCCAGAGCTCCGGGCCATACCCCGGACAACCCACCTTCGGGGCGGATCGACCCGTGGAAGAAGTGCGCGGCAATCGAGAGCACCAAAGAGGCGAGCAGAGCAAACCAGATGTAGCCGAGCACGAGGTTGAAGAACGGAAGCTCGAACACGTAAAAGCCGACATTGAGATCGAACTGAGGGTCATTTGCATCGAACGACACGCGATTCATCCACAGCAGCACCGTTTCCCAGGCCGATGTTGCTCCGAGACCCGTCAGGAGACCGACCACTGCTGCTACTCCAAGGCGGAGCCAACGGAGGTACGGCATCAGCAGGTCGCGATATTGATCGATGGGATCAACCCTGCCTACGACCTCGAACCTCGTCGTGCGGTAGGGAGGGGCCACTCGTGCGGCTATGACCAGGTTGGCCCAGACGAGGAGTCCCACCAGCAGACCAACCGAGAGGGCAAGGCCGATCTGCGAGCTCAGGGTCGTCCACAGGACCGATGCATAGCCGACCTCCTGGAACCACAACACATCGGTGTAGAAGCCGGCAAGGCTGGTAGCGGTGAACAGGAGTATGAACAACGCGGCAACGATCACACCGCGCCGTCTAAATCTACGGGTTTGAGTGGCCATGAAAAGTAGCGTAAAGGGTTGGTATGACTATTCCAGGTCTTCGAGGTATTTAACTGCCTCGTCAAAAGTTGAAACTGCCACCACGTCCATCTCGTCTGCGGCGCTCCTAGCCGCTTCGGCATTGGCGACCGGCGCCAGGAAGACGTCGGCCCCCTTCAGCTCCGCACCCGCTACCTTCTGCTCCACGCCGCCGATCGGGCCTACGCCTCCGTCGCAGCCTATGGTTCCGGTTCCGGCGATGCTACGCGCTCCGGTGAGATCGTCGGACGTCAGCCGGTCGTACAGGGCGAGGGAGAACATAAGGCCGGCGGAGGGCCCACCTATTGCTCCGGTGCGGAACTTTGCTTCGACACCGGGATCGAACTCATAGTCGACATCGCTCATCGCGACTCCCAGGAAAGGAGCCTGGGGATCGGCCGGGTCGTCCCCCGTACGGAGAGACAAAGACAGCTCTTCCCCGTCCCGTCTGACACGGAGGGTCACCTTCTCCCCCACCGCATGGCGGGCAACAGCGCTTCCCACATCGCAGGAAGTCTCAACCCGCCTGCCATCGACCGTCAAGATCACGTCTCCCGGCTTGAGGACCCCATGAGCCGGCTCGCCTGGCTCGGTCAGCTCCACCTGCGCGCCCGAGCCCGTGGGGCGCCCGTAGCCCAAGGCCGACAGGGCCACCTCCTGTGCATGCCTTTTCGAATCGCTTATCTCCACGCGCTGCTGCCTGTCGAGTTCTTCCAGGGAGACTCCCTCTGGGGCGAAGTCACTCTTGAGCACGATCGCCTTGTTGGGGTCGATGGCGGTCTCGACCCATTCCGCCAGGGTGACCTGCGTATCCACCAGCACGGTGGTCAGGTACAGCTTGCCTTCGGAGGAGTAGGTGCGCTCGTCGCTGATCTCTACGAGCCGTTCCACATCGCGGGCCGGACCGGGTAGAAACGCATAGATAGCGGGGATCGGAACCACGAAAACAACCACAACAACCAGACCGGCGCCAAGGGCGACCGCGATGCGCCGCCACTTGACCAGGCGGTCTTCTGCCTCTGGAGCCAGCGCTTGCAGCGCCCGGACTTCATCTCTCTTCACAGACTCAATTTAGAGGGGTTGGAATCCCTATATACGGCGCGCCGGGAATCCTCGGGCCCGCGCGCCCTCGAGCGACCTGGCCGTGCCGTGGAAGGCGATCGAGACCACCCTGGGTCGATCACGGCTCCATGTCCAGGATCAAAGAATCGGGCACATCCTTTGATCCGAGAGCCCGGCCGGCGCCCCGCACCACCGACTCGAAGGGCCTGTCGCTGAGATGCACCGGCACGCCGGTCTCCTCCGCCAGCAGGATATCCAGCCCGGTGAGAAGGCTCCCGCCTCCCGTCAGTGTGATCCCGCGGCTCATAACATCCTCAACCAGCTCGGGCGGGGAGGCGCTCATGCAGGCGATCGTGGCAACGATGAGCGCGCGGAGCTGCTCGGAGATCGCCTCCCGAATCTCTCCGGAGGTGACGATGATCGACTTCGGAAAGCCAGAGGCGAGATCACGCCCGGTGACCTCTGCCTTCTCGCGCTCGGGTAACGGCCACGCCGAGCCGATGGTGATTTTGACGGCCTCCGCCGTCCTCTCGCCGATCTCCAGGGCATATTCATCGCGCACGTAGCGCTGGATCGACGCATCGAGATCGCCGCCTCCGGCCTCGAGTGTCGTACTGCTGACCAACCCGCCCAGCGACATGAGTGCAACCTGGGTCTTACCGCCACCCAGGTCGACCACGAAGCTGCCCACCGGTTCGCAGATCGGCAACCCCACGCCCAATCCTGCAGCCAGCGGTTGGGGGAAGAGCCTGCAGGAGCGCGCTCCTGCAGCTAGGGTCGCCTCCTTCATGGCGCGCCGCTCGACCGCCGTCGATGCGCTGGGCACCGAAACAAGCGTGTGCGGCCGAGACCACCGGCCGGCTCCGGCTCTGGCGAGGACGAGCTCCAGCAACTTCGCGGTGACGTCATAGTCCGAGATTGCACCCGAGCGAAGTGGGCGCACCACCACCACGTTGTCCGGAGTGGAGCCGATCATGCGCCAGGCGTCCCCACCCGCTGCAACCACCGCCCCGGTGTCCTTGTGCAACGCCAGCGCCGATCGTTCGGCGAGCAACGCCCCCGACTGCCTCTCATAGACGAGAGTGGTGGCGGTGCCCAAATCGATCGCGAGGCCGCGAGACACTACAGGAGGGTACCGCCGGGCGGGTGAGGACAATCGGATTGCAGCCGGGACCGGTTGGGGCCGCGGCATCGGGAGCACGCCACGCCGAGCTTCCCCGAATTTGGGGGACAATCACAGGATGTCCGAACCGCCCTTTGGTGACATCCCCTTGTTTCGTGAGATCCAGCGCATCCTGGCCGCCGGAGGCGAAGGTCCGGTCAACTTCGAGATCGCCCGCCAGATCGCGCTGGCCGTCGTCGCCGAGTCGTCCACAGAGCCGCCCCCTCCAATTGACGCGGGCCCGTACTTCGACACGGTGCACCCCGCCGAGCTTGTCGTCTCGGGCTACACGCGACTGACTCCTGCGGAACCGGCGCGCGCCAAGGTCGTGGACCGAACCGAATGGGTCCGTCTGGCCCTCGATGGCTGGCGTTGGTTGTTCGAGCACATGTCGCAGCGTTTCGTGAACGAGATGGCCAAGCTCGCGCCGGAACAGCCAGAACCTTCCGGCCCCCTGCAAGGGGCCATGGGACCGATCGCGCCGCTGTTGTTCGGCATGCAGGTGGGGACGCTGGTCGGCCATCTGGCCAGGGAATCGCTCGGCAGGCACGATCC
>JACDDL010000186.1 GCA_013817045.1 Actinomycetota bacterium
GTGAAGGCGGCCGGGTCGAGCCCGTCGACCTCGGCCCACTCGACCGGACACGAGACCGTGGCCGCGGCCACGGGGCGGGCCGAGTAGGCCGAGGCGATCGTGCGGTCCCTGGCGTTCTGGTTGTAGTCGACGAACACCCCCTCGCGTTCCTCTTTCCACCATGCCGTGGTCGCGACGCCGGGCATGCGGCGCTCGACCTCACGCGCCATCGCCAGGGCGGCGCGCCGGACTTCGGTGAAGGGCCAGCGGGGCTCGATCCGCACGTAGATGTGCATTCCCCGCTTGCCGGAGGTCTTCGGCCATCCCTCGAGCCCGTGCTCGCGCAAAACGTCGCGAACCACCGGCGCCACGGTGCAGACATCCTCGTAGGGGACCCCGGGCGTGGGATCGAGGTCGGCCCTCAGCTCGTCGGGGTGATCGACATCGCCCTTGCGAACCGGCCATGGATTGAGATCGATGGCGCCGGTGTTTACCGCCCAGGCGACGTGGGCCGCATCGGCCAGCACGATCATCTCGGCCGAGCGTCCGCTGGGGAACTTCACGACCTGGGTCTGCACCCATTCCGGGCGCTTGTCCCCCACCCGTTTCTGGAAGAACGCGTCTTCGGGCTTGTCCACGCCGTTGGGCCACCGGTAGAGGGTCGAGGGACGATTCCGGCAGCCGGCGAGGGTCCCTTCAGCGACGCTCAGGTAGTAGTTGACGAGGTCGAGCTTGGTCGCGCCGATGTCCGGAAAAAAGACCTTGTCCGGATTGGTGATGCGCACGTCAATCCCGTCGATCTCGAGGATCTCGGCTTTGCTAGGCATCCGGCGGCCCTACAGATGAAGAGCCGGCGCCACTCCCAGCCCGGCCCTTGATCCAGCCTGCGCAAGCTCCCGATCCCAGGTGACCAGCGTAATGTCGCCTCCACCCGAGGCAAACGCCGAAGCGAGATGGACTGCGTCGTAGCCGCGCAGCCCATACTCTTCAGCGACCTCTCCCGCGGCGCCGGCCACCTCTGGGCTCACCTCGACAATCGAGAGCTGCATCCAGCGGCATTCAAGTTCGGTCTTAGCCTCGCGATGCTGTCGGATGTTGCTCCTGTTGCCCCTCAGGGACGCGGCGAGGGCTGCTCTCGCTTCGGGATACGCCAGCCGGCTCGAGTAGATGCGGTCCGCCTCACTCCACAGCACGGCGGCGACCTCAGAACCCTCTTCTTCAATGAGTGCCTTCACCAAGGCAGAGGTGTCGAGGTACACGATCACCGGCGCTGCTCGGCGACAAGATCCGATACCGAACCCTTGGTGCGGATAAGACGGCTTGCGTCTATGCGCGTTCGAGGTTCCCGCGGGGGGGTTATGACTCCCTGCGCGATCAGACGCTCGAGGGCAGGAGGCGTGTCGACGCCTGTGAGCTTCGCTACCGGACGTCCCCTGTCGGTGATGAGAACGTCTTCGCCGTCGTGGACCACCCGGATGAATCGGCTCAGTTGATCCCTCAAGTCCTTGATTCCTACCTCGACCATGATTCTCCTCTTCTGTACTCTCTCAAATGGCGTCTCTGGCCTCTGGCAAGAGTACATCAGGCAGACCGAGGGCGGGGACGAGAGCTTGGGGGAAAGTTGTTTCCAGCAACGTTCAGCGCTAGGCGTGCGCTGCCTTTGCCAGCTCTTCGGTCTCCTCGACGGGGTACCAGCACGCCGCGTGGTGGTTGTCGACCACTTCGCCGAGTGGGGGCAGATCATCCCTGCAGTTCTCCGGCACCCCTTCGCCTCCCGCCACCTGCCGCGCCTTCGGGCAACGGGGGTGGAACGGACACCCGGAGGGCGGGTTCACCGGCGAGGGGACGTCGCCCGTCAGAACCGTCCGGGTCGTGACTTGAGCCCCCACCTTGCCCTTCGGGACGGCCGACAGGAGCGCCGCGGTGTAGGGGTGCTTGGGATTGTTGTAGAGCTCGTCGGCGGTCGCGACCTCGACCACATGGCCGAGATACATCACCGCGATGCGGTCGGAAATGTGCCGTACGACTCCGAGGTCGTGCGAGATGAACAGGTAGGTGAGCCCGAACTCCCCCTGCAAATCCTCGAACAGGTTGAGCACCTGAGCCTGGATCGAGACGTCGAGCGCCGACACCGGCTCGTCGCACACGATCAGCTTCGGCCTCAATGCGAGGGCGCGCGCGACGCCGATGCGCTGCCGCTGTCCGCCGGAGAACTCGTGCGCGTAGCGGTTGTAGTGCTCGGGGTTCAAGCCGACTCGCTCCATCAACTCCTGGACCTTCGGCTTGGCCTCGCCCGACATCTTGTGGATGCGGAACGGAGCGCCGATGATCTGCCCGATCGTCTGGCGTGGATTCAGCGAGGCGTAGGGGTCCTGGAACATCATCTGGGCCTGACGACGCATCGGTCTCATCTGACGCTTGTTCAGGTTGGTGATGTCCTCGCCCTCGAAGGTGATCTTGCCGGAGGTCGGCTCTATGAGCTTCAACAGAACGCGCGCGGTAGTCGACTTCCCGCATCCCGACTCGCCTACGAGCCCGAGTGTCTCCCCCGGATAGATCGCGAAGCTGACGTCTTCGACTGCATGCACGGCGGCGACTTCCCGTTGAAAGATGATGCCTTTCTTGATCGGAAAGCGTTTGGTGAGGTTCTCGACCGTTACGAGCGGTTCGCCGACCGCCTTGGAAGACTTGGCTATATCCTCGGGGGGAGTATCGGTGGTTGGCTCGTTGGTGCTTGCAGCCCGGCTCACGACGCCACCTCTACCCTGCCGGCCTCACGCTCGTTCCACAGCCGCTTCTTGTCTTCGATTCTTAAATGGCACGCCTCGGGATGGCCTCCGCCGCGATCCAGGAGCTCCGGACGATCTTTGTCACAGGGATCGAAACGGTGGGGGCAGCGTGGATTGAACGCACAGCCCGTCGGGACCCGGATCAGCGAAGGCGGGGCACCTTCGATGGGGACCAGACGGCCGCCCTTACGGTCGATGTTCGGGATCGACTCGAGAAGGCCCCAGGTGTAGGGATGCAAAGGCCCCGAGAACACCTCGTCGCGGCTCCCATACTCGACGGCGCGCCCCGCGTACATCACCATTACGCTCTGGGCGACGTCCGCGACGACCCCAAGGTCGTGGGTGATCAGGATGACCCCGATATTGAATTCCTGTTTGATGTGGTCGATGAGCTCGAGGATCTGCGCTTGAACGGTCACATCGAGAGCAGTGGTGGGCTCGTCGGCGATCAGCAACGACGGGTTGTGCGCCAGTGCCATTGCGATCATTGCCCGCTGGCGCATTCCGCCTGAAAACTGGTGAGGGTAGTCACGGATCCGGTCATCCGGCTGAGGGATGCCGACTGCGTCCAACAATCCGATGGTGCGATTCTTCGCTTCGTTCTTGTCGCAGCTGTCGTGGCACTGAATAGCTTCGATGATCTGATCGCCGACACGGTAGAACGGATGCAGACAGGCGAAGGGGTCCTGGAAGATCATCGACAGACCCTTGCCCCGGATGGGACGGAGATCCTCGTTGCTGAGCTTGAGCAGGTCATGTCCCTCGAACAGCACCTCGCCGGAGATCTGCGCCGACTCGCGCTTGATGAGGCCGAGTGCGGTAAGACATGTAACGCTCTTGCCCGAGCCCGATTCCCCCACGATGCCGAATGTCTCTCCGCGGTGCACCGTGAAGGTCAAGCCATCCACCGCCTTGACGACACCGTCCGGAGTTGGGAAGTGGACCTTCAGGTCCTTGACCTCCAGAATCGGTTCCCCCATCTGCGTCACTGGCTCATTCCCCTAACTGTCAACGCCCCGGCGGCTGCCATGGGCCTACGAATAGGTGACACGCGGGTCCAAGATTGCGTAGAACACGTCGACAATCAAGTTCGAGAAGATGATGAAGAAAGAGGCGATCACCGTCGTCCCCAGAATCACGGGCAGGTTTTGCTGGGCAATCGCCGTCACGGTGTAGGACCCGATTCCAGGGATATTGAATATGTTCTCGGTGATGATTGCGCCACCGAGAAGCAGCCCCAGGTCAAGTCCGTACATCGTCACCACCGGTGTGAGTGCGCTGCGGAGCTGATGGCGGATGACCGACCTCTCGGTCAGACCCTTGGCCCGGGCGGTGCGGATGTAGTCCTCGCCCCCAACCTCGAGCATGTTGCCGCGCACCATCCGGGAGTAGATCGCTGCGTAAGTGAGAGCTAAGACGATCCAGGGAAGCCACATGACGCTCAGCCACTGGAGCGGGTTCGAGGTGAAGGGGACGTAGCTCCCGGTGTCGTAGATCTGGAGCCGGGAGTCGAAAAAGAACACCGCCATCAGGCCTATCCAGAAGACCGGCATGGACACGCCGGCCAATGCTCCGATCATCGATGCCCGATCCCAGACGGTCCTGCGTTTGAGAGCCGAGATCACCCCGATCGTGCAGCCTATGAGCAGCCACAGCACCGACGCGCCGAGTGCCAGCCCGATGGTGGGAGGAAGGCGCCGGAGAACGGCCTGGGTGACCGGCTCTTCGGTCTGGTACGAGTACCCAAGGTCACCCTGCGCCGCATTGCCCAGATAGCTGAAGAACTGCTCGTGGACCGGCCTGTCGAGACCCAACCGGTCGATGATGGCTTCGATCGTGGCCGGCGACGGCTGCTTGCCGGCGATCCTGACGGCCACCGGCGGATACTTGCCCGAGCCCGCATTGCCTGCTGCACCGGGTAGGAGAAAAAAGATCACAAAGACAAGTGCGGTTACGGCGATAAGCATCGTGATCGACCACAGGGTCCGCCGGATCAGGTACTGAGTCACAGCCTAGCCTCCACTCTCGAAGGATCTCTTGCTCCCCGACTTGGCTTGGTTCGCTGAATACTACTCCCGAACGGGAGAAGCCCGGGGCCTGTCGGCCCCGGGCCCAACTGAGCTAGCGGTGCTTAGCTCTTCACTCCCGTGTTGACCCAGTCCAGCGTTGTGAATTGCTGGTGCCAGTAGCCGTTCACGAGGTTGGTGCTGCCGAGGTCACGGTCCAGGTACCAACGGAGAGGCACCCATGGGGCCAACTCGGTTGCCATCTTGTTGGTGTCCTCCCAGGAGCCAACTGCCTCCTCGGAATCGATCGGAACCGCAACCGAGTCCTCGATCGCCTTGTTCAGCCCGGGATCGTCGATCTCGGAGTAGTTGCTGTTGCCCTGCTGGATGATGTTCGGCCCGTACATCAGGGGCTCGAGGAAGGTGACCGGGGACGGATAGTCCTGGCACCAAGCCGCAAACCCAATGGCCGTGTTGCTCCGGGGCACGCCGTAGTACTGCGTGTAGTAGTCCGGGTAGTTGAGCTGCTTGATGTCGAGGTTGTCGAAGCCGACCGCCTCGAGGTCCGCCCGCAGTGACTCGATCTGCTTAGGACCGGCGCCGGCTGCGTCGCCGACCACCAAGAGCTTGTCGTGGAAGCCATCTTCGAGGCCGGCTTCCTTCAGGAGCGCCTTCGCCTTCTGGACGTCTCCGGACATGCCATCACTTCCATACGGGTTGTAGTCGTCGGTTGCGAGGTGCCCGACCATCCCAGGCGGCAGGATGCTCGTTGCAACGTCGCCCGTGTAGCTTCCACCGAGCACCTTCAGCATGTTGGCTCGGTCGACCGCGTAGTTCATTGCCTCACGGACCTTCGGGTCGTCGAACGGCTCGACCGTCGTGTTCATGAAGAGGTAGCTCGTGCATGCAATCGGAAGGTTGAAGAACCGCGCCTTGAGCTCGGGATCGCTGACGATCTCTTTGAGCTGAGGACCTTCCGGCTCACAGTCGACTGCGTGGTCGTAGTCGTTGCTGAGCACCTTGTCTACACAGACTGCGTTGTCGAAGCCCATCTTCCAGTCGATTTCGTCGACGTAGGCCTCGCGGATCTCGTCGGTCTCGGGGTCCCACTCTTCGTTCCTGAGGAGCTTGATCTCCTCCGATGGGGTGTAGGTGTCGACGTAGTAGGGACCA
>JACDDL010000187.1 GCA_013817045.1 Actinomycetota bacterium
TGGTCGAAGAGCCCGTGGTCTTCGGTGTGCAGCTCGAGGACCGGCTGTCCCTCCTCGACCTCGTCGCCGGGCTTGGCCAGGCAGACGACACCGGCGCTCGGGCTGACATCGTCTTCTTTGCGCGTCCGCCCTGCACCCAGTCGCCAGGCGGCATCACCCACAGCGCGCGCATCGAGACGCGTCACGAAGCCCGGGCTCTCGGCCGCGACGGTGCGGTGTTCGGGCGCCTCGGGAATCGGCGCGCCGGAGTCTCCACCCTGTGCCTTGACCATTGCGTGCCAGCATTCAAGCGCGGCGCCGCTTTCGATTGCCTGTGCCGGGTCGCCCTCGGTTCCGGTGAGCGACAGCATCTCGCGTGCCAGCTCGAGCGTGACCTCCATTAGGTCGTCCGGTCCATTGCCTTTCAGCGCGTCGACCGATTCGGTCACCTCGAGCCCGTTGCCCGCCGTTCGCCCCAGTGGCGCGTCCATCGCGGTCAACAACGCCGAGGTCTTGAGGCCCTCGGCTTCGCCTATGCCCACCAGGGTCTCGGCGAGCTCCCTTGCTTGGTCGAGATCCGGGAGGAACGCGCCCGAACCGACCTTCACATCGAGCACAAGGGCATCGGTCCCCTCGGCGATCTTTTTGGACATGATCGAGGACGCGATGAGAGGTATCGATTCGACCGTGCCCGTCACATCTCTCAAGGCGTAGAGCTTGCGGTCGGCGGGCGCAAGATCGGGCCCCGTCGAGCAGATG
Source organism: Actinomycetota bacterium (assembly GCA_013817045.1). GTDB lineage: Bacteria > Actinomycetota > CADDZG01 > CADDZG01 > WHSQ01 > JACDDL01. Next base: position 739 of record JACDDL010000187.1, read on the forward strand.
ACGCAACCGACGTCCCGGACGATCCTGACCGCGTCGTCGAGGTCCAGGTCGACCTGCATCCCCTCGATGGCCTCGAGCTTGTCGAGCGTCCCGCCCGTGTGGCCAAGGCCCCGGCCCGACAACATCGGATCGGCGAGCCCGCAGGCGGCAACCAGAGGCGCAAGAATGAGCGAGACCTTGTCGCCGACTCCACCGGTGGAATGCTTGTCCACCGTCGGCCGCTCGATCGAGGACAGGTCGAGTTGCCGTCCCGAGGTCACCATGGCGTCGGTCCAGGTCGCCAGCTCTCCGTCCGCCATGCCCCGCCACACGATCGCCATGAGCAGCGCCGAGGCTTGTTCGTCGGCCACGTCACCCTTTGTGTACGCGTCGATGAACCATCTGATCTGCTCTTCGGACAGTGCCTCCCCGTCCCGCTTCGCGCGGATGATGTCTACGACGTGCACGTCAGGCCGAGCCCAGGTCTTCGGACGAGAACGCGTCGGGCAGCAGCGTCGAGAGAGTGCGGGGCCCGGCCGCCGAGTCGATCAGCAGACCGGGACCACCCACCTCCAACAAGAGCTGACGGCAACGCCCGCACGGCATCAACGGCGCGCCCTGGGCGTCGACGCAGCAGACCGCCACAAGACGTCCTCCGCCGGAAACGAACAGGTTGGAAACCAGTCCGCACTCGGCGCACAGGCTAAGTCCGTAGGACGCATTCTCCACGTTGCAGCCGGTGACGATCCGGCCGTCGTCGACCAGAGCCGCCGCGCCGACCTGGAAGTTCGAGTAGGGCGCGTAGGCGCGGTCCATGGCCTCGATCGCTTTGGTCTTGAGGTCGTGCCAGTCGGGTGCTTCCGTGATGTCACTCCTTTACGTATGGCCGGTCGTCGGCAATCGGCGGACGCGCCCCGGCAAAAACGAGGCTGCACGTGCGGCCCGAGCTCCCCGTTTAGTCGACGACAGTCCGGCAGGGGATTATATAGATCACCGGCCGAGTGCCGGTGAGTGGATAGTTCACATTTCTTATCGCTCGCAGCCAAAAACCGCAACCTTTTTGGAGTGGTCACGATGGCACAGAAGATAATCCTGGACTGCGATCCGGGGCACGACGACGCTCTCGCTCTCCTCCTTGCCAATGCCCACCCCGCAATAGAGCTCCTGGCGGTGACGACCGTGGCGGGCAATCAGACTCTGGACAAGTCGACGCGCAACGCTCGGCGCGTGATGTCGTTTGCCGGGATCAAGGAAGTTCCCGTTGCGGCCGGTGCGGCGCGGCCGCTGATGCGCGACCAGTTGACCGCCGCGGAGGTTCACGGCGATTCGGGTCTCGATGGCTGGCCGTTCGAAGAGCCGGTGATCGGCCTGGATCCCCGGCACGCGGTCGACCTCATCGCCGAGTCAGTGGCGGCCAACGACGAGGTGACGCTGGTGCCGGTAGGGCCCCTGACCAACATCGCCTTGGCGCTGCACCGGCATCCTGACGCCATGGCAAAGGTCAAGGACATCGTGCTCATGGGCGGCTCCAGCGGGCTCGGCAATACAACGCCGGCAGCCGAATTCAACATCCTCGCGGACCCCGAGGCGGCACACATAGTCTTTTCCAGCGGTCTTCCCGTCACCATGGTGCCGCTGGACCTGACCCATCAGGCCATGGTCACGCCCCAGATCCTCGAGCGGATGCGCGCCGTCGGCAATCCTGTGGCCGAGATGGCGGCAGCGCTCCTCGGCTTCTACTCGCAGGCCATTGCCGACGCCAACGGTTTGTGGGGGGCCGCGCTGCACGACCCGTGCGCGGTCGCTCGCGTCATCCGCCCGGAGATAGTCGAATGCAAGCGCGTCAATGTGGTCGTCGAGACCGCACGGTCATGGTCGTACGGGGCGACCGTCTGCGACCTGCAGGGCGTAACCGGAAGAGAGCCGAATGCCCTGATAGCCCAGGAGCTCGACGCCGGCGCCTTCTGGGATCTCATGCTCGACGCCCTGGCGGCCTACTCCTGAGACAGGGCTCAGAGGGCGAGGAGACCCCTCGGGCCGCCGCATACTCCCCGGACGGTCAGGCGGCGCTTCCCTCGTAGGCGCGCCCCGCTGCGGCCGGCGGGTTCACGCGCCCAACGAACCCCGCGATGGCGATGATAGTGACCACGTAGGGGATCATCCGAATGAACTCCTCGGGTAGCAGCGAGATCACGGGAGCGTCACTGAGCCGGAGCGGAATCGCTTGTGCGATCCCGAAGAGCAGCGATCCGATCATGACTTTGATGGGCGCCCAGTTCCCCAAGATCAGGGCCGCTAGGGCAATGAAGCCCAGACCCTGTGTCTGTCCTTCCCGGAAAAGCTGGTTGATCTCGATTGCCAGAAAGGCCCCCGCAAACCCGGCGAGGGCGCCAGAGATGCCGACGCCCGCATACCGAAGCGGCGCGACTCGCACGCCGAGCGTCTCGGCCGCTTCTGGGTTCTCGCCCGCAGCGCGAAGTCGCAGGCCGAAGCGCGTGCGGTTGAGGACGTAGATCGTCGGAACTGCCATGAGGAACGCAATGGGGACCACCGGAGACATGTTGCTGAATGCGGCGCCGAGCCCCAGGGGGAGCTTGTCGAGCAACGGAATGTCAATGGAGTTCAGGTGGGGGATGCCCGGATCGGATTGGGTTGCCTGACCGAAGAAGAGCGCAGACAGAAAGCGCGCCAGCCCGACTGCCACGAGGTTGATCACGACTCCGGACACGATGTGATCGACGTGAAAGGTCACGGTCGCAAGCGCGTGCACCATCGAGAAGACAAGGCCCGAGAGGGCCCCTATGAGCAGTCCGGCAACGGGCCCGTATTCGACGGTTCCCCACGCCCCCATGATGGTGCCGACGATCATCAGACCCTCGAGCCCGATGTTGACGATTCCCGAACGCTCGCTGAACAACCCGCCGAGCGCAGTCAGATAAAGAATGGTGAAGTAGCGCAGGCCCAACGCGATGGCGGCGCCCAGGTCGATAAGCGGCATCAGGACTCCGCCGGGGCAGCGGCTTCGACCACCGCTTCCTCTTTGAGCTGGCGGCGGGCGACGGCGCGCCGAACGAGCTCGTAGGCGATTACCACAGAGAGAATCAGCACGCCTTGCAGGATGATCAGCACCTCGGTCGGAAGCTCGGTCGAGATCGCGATTCCGTCCTCACCCCGGATCAGGACGCCGATCAACAGCGCGGACAGGGCTATGCCCGCCGGGTGGTTGCGTCCCAGAAAAGCCACGGCGATGCCCGCGAACCCGAGACCGACCTCGTAGTTGTTCCCCAGGTAGCCCTTGTCTCCGATGAGGTGGTTGAGTCCCACGAATCCGGCGAGCGCCCCCGAGATCAGGAACACCTTGATCTGCGCCGCGCCGATCGAGACCCCACCCGCCTCCGCCGAACCGCTCGAGGAACCTACGGCCCTGACCTCGTAACCGAGCCGCGTCCGGTACAGAAAGAACCACACGAAGAAGCAAGCCAGCAGTGAAATGGGAAACAACAGCGTCAGGTGGACCGACGAAGGAAGCCCGAGTGGCTCGGCGATGCTCGGCATTAGGGCCTTACCGGGAAACAGGTTCGTGCGCAGGTCGACACTTTGCTCGCCAGTGCTCTTGAGCGGGTTCAGGATCGCCCACGCCACGAGGCTGATCGCAATGCCGTTCATCATGATCGTGGTTACCACCTCGTGCGCACCGGTCTTCACCTTCAGTATGGCGGGGATGGCAGCCCACACGACCGCACCCAGAACCGCAGCGAGGACTACGGCGGGAATCAGCAGCACGCCGGGGAGCCAGTCGAGGTAGAGAGCAGCGATCGCAGCGGTGAGCATTCCGACGATGTACTGGCCTTCGACGCCGATGTTGAACATGCCCGCCTTGAACGCCACCGCTACGGCCAGTCCCGAGAAGATCAGCGGGGTTGCGTTCTCTGCGACCTGGGCGATGTCTTCCGGGCGCGCGGTGGCGTAGTTGAACACGGTTGCGTACACAAAGAGGGGATTGGCGCCGTACAGCACGATGATGACGCCGCCGACGAGTCCTGCAAACAGGGCCGCGCCCACGAAGGCGAGAATCTGACCCCCGACGAACTCGAGTCGTGGGGAGCGGGTGCGTTTCGGCGCGCCGGAAGCTGCCGTCGCCATCAGCGATCCTTCACCGTTGCACCGGCGGCAGCTTCGGCGCGGCCTCCCGTCATCCCCACGCCGATCTCTTCCGGTGGCGCGTCGGGCGGGTACTCGCCGCTGATCCTGCCCTCGTACATGGTCACGATGCGGTCGGAGAGCTCGTAGATCTCATCCAACTCGGCCGAGATCAACAACACGGCGCGCCCACCCGCTTTCTGTTCGAGCAACACTCCCCACACAGACTCGATGGCGCCGACATCGAGGCCGCGGGTCGGCTGATGGGCGATGAGCAGTATGGGTTCGTCCTCGAGCTCACGCGCAAGTATGAGCTTCTGCTGGTTGCCTCCGGATAATGTTGCCGTGGGAACGGTGATGCCGCGCGCCCTGACGTCGAACGCCTTGATCAGACGCGTGGCGAGATCTTTGATCTTTTGGATGGCCAGGACCCCCCACCGGCCGGAGAACTCCGTTTCGGACTGCCGCCCCAGAACGCAGTTCTCCCACAGGGTCATATCGAGGACGAGACCGCGGTGATGCCGGTCCTCCGGAACGAAGCCGACACCCAGCTTCCGCAGTTGCGCCACGGAGAGCCCGGTCACATCCTTGCCGGCAATAGAGAACCGTCCTGAGTCGGGCGTGCGCAGGCCGATCAGAGATTCGGCCAGCTCTCGCTGACCGTTGCCCTCGACACCGGCAATCCCGAGGATCTCGCCCGCCTTCACCTCGAGGGTCACTCCGTTCAGATGAGTGCCCAGGGCTAGATCCTGGACCTCGAGCACCGGCTCTCCAACCTGGACCTCGGGTTTGTCCAACTGGAAGAGCACGGGCCGGCCGACCATCATCTCGGCGAGCTTGTTCTTTGAGGTTTCCTCCGGACGGGTTGCACCGACAACGCGCCCGCGCCGCAGCACGGTGATCCTGTCGGCGACCTCCAGAACCTCGTCGAGCTTATGGCTGATGAAGACGATGGTTTTTCCGTCGTCCCTCAGTCTGCGCAGATTGTCGAAGAGCTCGCGCGCCTCCGAAGGAGTCAGCACTGCGGTCGGTTCGTCGAGGATGAGGAGGTCGACGCCCCGGT
>JACDDL010000188.1 GCA_013817045.1 Actinomycetota bacterium
CGGCGAGCCAGGCGATCGAGGATGACCGCGATAAGCGCTGAGCGTCCGCTCCTCTACGCGGACGCCTCCGCCCTAGTGAAGCTCGTCATCGAAGAACCCGAGAGTGCGGCGCTCGAGCGTCATCTCACAGGTGGGCCTGTGCTCGCGACGAGCCGCATTGCGCTCATCGAGGTGACGCGCGCGACCGGTGTCGCGAACTCAGCCCCAGAAGTGCAGGAAGAGGCGGCACGGCTGCTCGCCTCTTGCATGCTCGTCGATGTTACCGATGCACTGTTGCGCGCCGCCGCCGGCCTTGCGTCGCGCGCCGTCAGGACGCTCGATGCCATCCACCTTGCCAGCGCGCTGAGGGTCGAGCCGGATGAGCTAGTTGCCTACGACCGACGCCTACTCGAAGCGGCGTCCGCACGCGGTCTCAGCGTTTCGAGCCCGGGCGGAGAATGAGCCGGTCTAATTGCGGAGGGCCTCCCTGCCCGGCACGGTGAAAACTCTATCAGGAGGGTGAGCGGTGCCGGAGCCAGGCAAAGCACCACACCGCCAAGAAGACGGCCCCCGGCTGCCGCCACCCCGGAATCAGGGCGCAGTCCATCAAGCGGCGCGGCCGTCCTCCTCGGGAATCGCGGGATCGGGCCAGCAGATGCAATCGTCCCAGTAGATGTAGGGCACCGACGGCAGGGGATCGTTGTCCACGAGGAACTCCTGCAGCTCGCTCAGATGATCCGTGTTCACATAGTCCGCCCGCGCATCGAGAAGCTCTTGCCAAACAGCCTCGCTCTCCGCCCCTGGTTCGTCCGGTGTCTCCCAGAAGCGCACCCGCTGCCCATTGCCGTGCGCTATCTCCACGATTGTCTGCAGTTTCCGGCGCTCCATCTCGGGCATCGGGCCGGCCCCCGTCCACGTGAAGTGCTCCGTCCAATTGTCACTGATGACCGGCATGAAGCTTGCCGATGCCCCGGTACCAAGATCTTCGAGCCTGCCGTCCATGCCTGCGTACCGAACGCGCTGTGCCCTCATCACACCGGGAGCGCGCTCACCGGAAATGATCGCCGTCACCGCCCCATCCTTCACCCTCTCTCCATGAAATGACGTGAAAATAGCTCGAAATCTCCGGAGCTGCCGATGAATGGCCCTGTAGGTCGAAACGGCCTCGGACTTGACGTCGATCCACAGGGCGAAGTAATAGGGCGAGTCTTCGTAGACGCTGCCTCCGCGGCGACTCACAATTCGCCGGAGCGGATCGAGATACAGAGACTTGAGCGTCCGTCCGGGTTGCACAGCTTCGAGCTCATGGGCAACCAACAACTTGCCGTCGACAAGCCAGACATCGGCCTCCACGCTGGTAAACCCATGCGACAGGGCGTCAAAAAGCGGGCGCCGGTGTTCGTAGTCGTTGTGAGCGTGCGCTCGCGCCAGTGGGACCGTGGTCTCTTGCCCGATCGCAAGTGTCTTCAAATTCCGGGCCGGCGCGTCTGGCGCAGCCAGGCCGGATACCGCCAGCAGGATGGAAATCAACACCACAAAAAGAGTCGAGCGCCGATGCAACCTTGCAGTCACTGCTACCCCCTCCACTAGCTCGTCCTACTCCATCAACCCGTTCCGGCTTCCTCGTAGAGCACTTCGCCGTTGCGCCGACGGTGGTCCAGTTTCACCGTCCTCCCTAGACGGAAGGACTCCTCGGCAGCCTTACACAGCGTGAATGCGGCCAGGGCGTCCTCGCCCGTCACTGCCACAGGGCGATCCTCGGCCACCGAGGTCAGGAAGTCTTCCAACTCCAGTCGGTAAGCGTCGGGGTAACGTTCGGTAAAGTCCGCAACCCAGTCTTCAGCGGCCTGACCGGCGGTCAGCCATTGAACGTGCGATCGCCGGTGATGGCTTATGCGGGCGGTCGCCTTCGACCCCAGGACCTCCGTCGAACACTCGTATCCGTAGCCTGCTGCACGAGTGTTGTCGATCACTCCGAGCGCGCCGGAGGCAAAACGCAGAACGACCAGCGCTGTGTCGATGTCTCCGATCTCGGCTATCGCCGGGACGGCCACCGAAGAGCCGAACGATGTCACTTCATCGACCTCCCCAACCATCCAACGAGCCGTGTCGAAGTCGTGAATTGTCACATCGACAAAGAATCCGCCCGACGATTCGATGTACTGGATGCTCGGAGGCTTCATATCCCGCAAGGATGTCCTGAACAGATATACGTCTCCGAGCTCGCCGCGCTGCATCCTGTCCACAGCGGCCCTCCAATCTGGATCGAAGCGCCTGTGGAATCCAACCTGGAGCTTCACGCCGGCGGCCTTGGCCGCCTCGATCGCTTTGACGGTCGGATCCAGGCCAAAGGACAACGGCTTCTCGCAGAGGATGTGTTTGCCCGACTGGGCCGCGCGCTCGATCATCTCAGCGTGAAGCGGCGTTGGTGTGGCGATCACCACGGCCTCGATTGTGTCATTGCCGAGAAGGTCTTCGATCGAGCACGACCACTCGACCCCCAGTTCGGCTCCCACCGAGCGCGCCGTGTCCTCGATCGCGTCAACCACGAGGGCCAGATCCGCCTTGGGCACTCGCCCGGCCAGGTTCTGAGCGTGGAAGCGCCCCAGTCGTCCGAGACCCACGACCCCAACCCTTATCCGCTGCACATCAATCCTTACCGCTGTTTGACTGGAGAAAAACCGTGATGTCGTGGTCGGAAGGCATCGCCTCACTGCAGGGGAGTTGGCTTGCCACCATCGCGCCCGCCGCGTTGGCGCGCTGAAGTGTCTTTTCCATGGGGAGCCCTCTTAGCAGGCCATGCCCCAGTGCCGCGGCAAAAGCGTCCCCCGCCCCGAGCCCGTTCATTACCTCTGTCTCTATTGGAGGGACGTCAAGTCTGCCGTCACCTCTGAAGCACACAACTCCCATGGCCCCGCGCTTCATGATGACGGTCTCCACACCACGGTCGATGAGCACGTTCGCTGCCTTTTCCGCGTCGTCGGCACCGAGGGCCGCCCGAAGCTCTTCCTCGTTCCCCACCACGACGTCCGCGCCCTCGATCACGATGTTCGCAACCTCCGCGTAGTTGGCCGGCTCGTCCCATACGCTGGGCCGCCAGTCCAAATCGAACACAGTCGTGCCTTCATGGGCAAGCGCCGACGCGAGCGTAGTCTGCCGGCTCGGCTCGCGGGCCAGTCCCGTCCCTGAAATGAACATAAGAGGAATCCTCGCCATCTCCTCCACGTCGATATCGTCGACCGTCAACTCCCAGTCGGGTGCAGTGGGCCTGCGATAGAAGAGAAGGGGGAAATGGTCCGGAGGTACAACCTCACAAAAAACGATGGGGGTCAGATTCTCCTGATCGGTCCCTAGCCATCGTACATCGACCCCCTCAGAGACAAGGAAATTGCGGATGAACTCTCCATGACCCTCGTCTCCTACCTTGCTCACGATCGCAACAGATACACCCAACCGCGCAAGTCCTGTCGCCACGTTCGTCGCAAAGCCCCCTGCATAGCGGGTGTAGGTCCGCACTTCGGCTAGTGGCGCTCCGATCTGGTTGGGATAAAGGTCCGCACCAACGCGGCCCATAACCACGGCCTCCAGCTCGGCGCTCGGGGTCAAAGAAATGTACGCTCCTTGGCTTTGGCCTTCTCGTACTCAGCCCTGGCGTAGCCTATCGCACCAGACTCGGAAACCTCCGCGACGGCTACGTCCCACCAAGACCCATAGACGGGGACCGAAACGTGGGGATCTGCCTCTATGTGGACAACGGTGGTGGTATCCGACTCCACCGCCTGCTTAAGGCCATCGCGTAGCTCGGCCACCGAGCCCGCCTCTATCACCCGAGCGCCAAGGCTGGCTGCGTTCGCAGCAAGATCGACCGGAAGCACATCGCCCTCCAGCCGGCCGTCCGGTGAACGATAGCGGTAGCGAGTTCCGAACCCTTCCGATCCAATCGACCGGGACAGACCCCCTATTGACGCGTAGCCGTGGTTCTGGACCAGTACAACAATCAGCTTTTGGTGCTCCTGTATGGCGGTGACCAGTTCCTGGGCCATCATCAGGTAAGAGCCGTCGCCGACCATCACAAAGACTTCGCGATCGGGTGCCGCCAACTTTGCACCCAAGCCGCCCGCAACCTCATACCCCATGCACGAATAGCCATACTCGACGTGGTAGCTCTTGGCATCTCGCGCTCGCCAGAGCTTGTGCAAGTCCCCGGGCATGCTGCCCGCCGCGCAAACGACAACGTCGCGCTCCGCGGCGGCGTCGTTGACCGCCCCTATGATCTCGCCCTGGCTGGGCAGCGGTGAATGGTCCAAGTGGTAGATGCGCTCCACCTCGGCATCCCATTCCCGAACATGGGTTTCCACCTCTGCTTTGTAGTGAGCGTCCACGCTGAACCCGCTCAGCACCTCGCGCAACGCCTCCAGTGCAACGCGAGCGTCGGCAATGAGGGGGACTCCGCCCAACTTGGCAGCATCCGGCGCAGCAACATTGATGTTGATGAAGCGCACCTCCGGGTTCGCAAAGCCGCTATGGGACGCGGTTGTGAAGTCGGTCCAACGCGTACCCACGCCGATGACGAGGTCGGCCTCGCGTGCGACGGCAATGGCTCCGGCTGTTCCCGTGACCCCAACTGCTCCCAAAGCGCAGGGGTGACCATGAGGCAGCGAACCCTTTCCCGCCTGGGTCTCGGCCACCGGAATGCCGGTCGCCTCCGCGAAGATCTTGAGCGCCTGGGTCGCCTCGGAATAGATGACTCCGCCACCGGCGACGATCAGCGGCCGGCGAGCACCTTTCACCAGGTCCGCGGCGCGTGCCAGCATCGCCGGCTCGGGATGCGGCCGGGCAACGTGCCACACTCGTCGCTCGAAGAGCTCGGCCGGATAGTCCCACGCCTGGGTTTGAACATCCTGTGGCAAAGCCAGCGTTACTGCGCCCGTCTCGGCGGGATCGGTCAACACTCTCATCGCCCCCAGCAGCGAGACGACGAGCTGTTCGGGCCGGTTGATCCGGTCCCAATAACGAGACACGGGCTTGAAGCAGTCATTGACGGACATCTCCGGAGCGGCCGCCACCTCGAGTTGCTGCAGCGCGGGGTCGGGGCCGCGCGAGGCGAAAACGTCGCCCGGAAGGAGGAGAACGGGGAGACGATTGATCGTCGCCGCAGCCGCGCCTGTAACCATGTTCGTCGCTCCCGGACCTATCGAACTGGTGCATGCAAAGGTCGCCAGGCGGTTCTTCATGCGCGCATATCCGGCCGCAGTATGAACCATCGCCTGCTCGTTGCGCGCCTGGTAATAGCGCAGACGCTCACCTGCTTGATGCAGAGCCTGACCCATCCCGGCAACGTTGCCGTGTCCGAAAATGCCGAAGCAACCGGCAAAGAAGCGCTGGTCTACACCATCGCGCTCGACATACTGAACGGCGAGAAACTCGACCAGTGCTTGGGCCATGGTTAGATGCCTCGTTGATTTGTTCATGACTCTTCCTGAACCTCCACCGCTCCTCGCTCGTGCTCAGTCTGCCGTGATCATCGGGAGACGCTCATCCTTGGGCTGTTCACGCCAGCTATCGCGGACCCAGTGATGATCGGGATCATCGCGGACGGCCATCCTGCGCTCGTCCGGGCCCGCCAAAACGTTCAGGTAATACATGTCGTAGCCGGGAGGGGCAACCGATGGACCGTGATAACCGCGCGGGATGAGCACTGCGTCACCATGGGACACCGACTCGGTCAGGTCGATCGCGCCGTCATTCGTGTAGAGCCGGTGGAGCCCGAAGCCGGCGCCGACCTCCCGCTCTGGTCTTGACCGATCCGGGAGCCGAGCAATCTCAAAGTAATAGATCTCCTCCAGCGATTCCTCGTCTGAACGGTGCTCGTCATGTTTGTGGGGAGGATACGACGACCAGTTTCCCTCCGGCGTCAGGACC
>JACDDL010000189.1 GCA_013817045.1 Actinomycetota bacterium
TTGCTCCGGCGGTCGCTGGGGCCATGGAGCAGGGCGGCGTCCACCTGGTGGAGGTGCGCACCGACCGCGCCGCCAACGTGACCCTTCACCGGCGCCTGAACCAGGCGGTGGCGGACACCCTCTAGCTAGCCCCGGGTAGGTGCCGACTGTGCATCGTCCACCTCCGGCACTCCCTCGGCCTCGGGCTTCTCGGCGCGCCGGGGCCCCAGCGAGGAGATCGACAGGCCCAGGAGGATGAGCCCGACCCCTCCGAGCTGGACCCAGGAAGGCGACTCGTCCAGGAGCACCACGCCAAGCGCGACGGTCTCGACCGGCTGCAGGGTCAGCATCAGCGAGGTGGTCATCGCCTGCAGGCGCGGGAGCGAAACCGAGATGAGAAGCCACCCCAGCACCTGCGAGGTCAGCGCCAACGCCACGAGCCACCCGTGCGCCGGCCACGTGGGCGCGAGATCGAGCCCGCCCGTCGCCAGTCCCGCAAGGGCCGAACACGCGGCCCCACTGAGGGTTGCATCGAACAGAGGACCGGCGGGGCGCCGGATGTCCTGGTTTCCTCTCCGCAGCACCAGGATGAAGATCGAGTAGGAGAGCCCGGTGCCGACACCGTAGATCACACCCGCAATCGGGTCGTCGCCGTAGGCTCCTGCGCCCACCACCCCGGAGATCAAGACGACACCGGCGAAGACAACGGGCACGGCAACCACGGCAGCCTGCGCCGCACGTTCCTTCAAGAAGAGCCACGCGAGCAGCCCGACGAAGACGACCTGCGTGTTGCCCAGAACGGTCGCGAGCCCGGCGCCGACGGCGTCGATGGAGTAGTGCCACAACACGAGATCGGCCGCCAGGAAGATCCCTGCTGTCCATGCGATGCGCCGCTCCCCGAAGGTGCGCGGGCCGAACCCGCCGCGCTCCCGGGCGGCCAGCAAGCCGAGAACCGGAAGGGCGTAGGCACAGCGGAAGAAGGCCGCGTCCGAAGGGTCGACGTGGGCCAGCCTGACGAAGATCGCCGAGAAGGCAATGGCGAAGGTCCCGCAGAAGCCGGCGAGCAGAGGGCGGTTGAGCAACTAACGTCTAGGCAACTTCGGGGGCCAGCAGCACGTTGAGCACGGCCCCCATCTTGACCTCCACCTCTTCGAGCTCGGTCATGGGATCGGATTCGGCGACGATGCCGGCGCCTGCAAACAGCCTGGCCTTACGCCCGTCCAACTCCGTGCAGCGAAGGGCTATGCCCCATTCCCCGTCTCCGTTGGCGTCGACCCAACCAAGGGGGCCTGCGTAGCGGCCGCGCCCCATCCCCTCGAGGCTGCGAATGGCCGCCATGGCCGGGGCTGCCGGCACGCCGCACACCGCCGGAGACGGATGCAGCAGGCCGGCAAGCTCGAGTGCGGTGAGGGAGGAGCGATCCTGCGACAACCTACCCTCGAGCCGGGTTGCCAGGTGCTGAACGTTGGCCAGGCGCAGGAGCCAGGGCTCGGCGTCGACGTCCAGCCGGCGGCATAGCGGCGCGAGCCGCTCCCGGATCATCTCCACGGTGAGACTGTGCTCGCTACGGTCTTTGGCGGAGCGGGACAGGGCATCCCCGAGTCTGTGGTCCGTCCGGGCGTCGTCCGAGCGCGGCGCGGATCCGGCAAGCGGCAGCGAGGCGACGTATTTTCCGTCGCGCCGCACGAGCAGCTCGGGGGTCGACCCCACGAGACCATCGAACGAGAAGCTGAAGCACTCCGGATACCCGGCAGCCAGCGCCTGCACGATGGGGCCCGCCCGAAAGGTCTCGTCCGACCTCAGCGTCAGGTCTCGGGCGAGGACGACCTTGTCCAGACGACCGGCGCGGATTGCCCGGCGGGCCGAGGACACTGCCCGCATCCAGTCCCCGGCGGTCACCGACGAGCCGGCGATCTCGACGGGCGCCCGTGGTGCGGGGTCTTCGGAGGCGAGAAGAGGTTCGAACCGCGGAAGCTCACCGACGCCGGAGACCGTCATCCACGAACGGCCCCCTCGCCGCCCGATCACGACCGACGGCACCACCAGGCGCGAGCCCGGGACAAGGGGGTCGAAGGTAAAGGCCCCCACCCCGAGGGGGCCCGTGCCCGGCACACCGACGTCATCCTCGACCTCCGCGGCGGCGAGCAGACCTGCGAGAGCCTCAGCCGCCCGGCGGAACCGGCGTGGGCCCGTGCCCGGCTCGATGGACGCCGCGCGTCCCCATCCAACCAGGCCCTCCCCGTCCTTGACCCAGGCGAACCCGTCCCGGTTCGCCAACCTCTCGAGGAGGTCCACCGGCTCGTCAAGCGCCACCGTGCGCGACACCAGGCCTCTGGCGGTGAGGGTTGCGTGCGCCGTGCTCACCTGCGGGAACCGGTGATGATCTGTGCGGCCCCAAGCCCGACCAGCCGGATCCTGCAGTCACCGAACCCGGCGCGCCCGAGCATCGACAGGAGCTCGGGGCCCGGTGGGAGGTACGCGGTCGATCGGGGGAGATAACGATAGGCGTCCTTGTCCGAGAGCAACCCCCCGATCAGCGGCACCACACGATGGAAGTAGAGGTGGTGAAAGGCGCGCACAACCCCCGGGCGCGGCTCGGCCACTTCGAGGAGTGCGATCCGTCCGCCGGATCGAAGCACCCGGGAGAATTCGGAGAAGAGGCGCTCGAGATCCGCGACGTTTCGGAGCGCGAAACCGCAGGTAACTCCGTCGGCGACGCCGTGGGCGACCGGCAGCGCCAGCGCATCGGCTTGAACCAGCGGAGCATCCGTACGCGCCCTCTCCAGCATGCCGCCGGAGTTGTCGAAACCGCTTGCCCGGAGACCGCCGGCTGCGAGCTCACGGCAAAAGTCCCCGGTGCCGCAGGCGACGTCCAGCACGGATGACCCCGGCGGCAATCCCAGACCCTTGACGGCAGCCCTGCGCCAGCCGCGATCGAGCCCGAAGGTCATCAGGCGATTCAAGAGGTCATAGCGCGGGGCTATCGCGTCGAACATCGAGCGCACCCGGCGAACCTTCTCCTCCCCCACCGGAAGGGGAGGCGCCGCACTGCCGTTCCGGCGCCGGGGGCCGCGCTTCAGGATCCCCACGACGTCTCCAGGGCGCCCTGCTCTGCCTCGGCCCGGACGGCCTCGACCGAGTCGGCCCCGTCCAGCTCGAGGCGCGCCTGCGCAGCCTGCAGGAGCACGACCCTGAAGTGATGGCCGAGGAGCGCCGTTGCTGCCGGCAGCATCCGGTAGAAGGCGTCGATGAGCCGCTGGGCGGCCTCCACCTCCGAGGTCGCCGAGGCCCGAATCGGGGCGCGCACATACCTGTGAAACAACTCGACCGCATGCTCGGCCGTCCCGCGCATGGTTTGGTCATGGGTGCGGGCGAGGGCCAGCAGCTCCTCCAGGGGGATTCCCGTGTCGAGAAGGGCAATCCCCGCTTCGAGCGCCCGGACATCGGCCGCGCCGTACCCGGTGACACCCCCGCGCTCGACTGGGCGGAGGAGCCCCTCGTTCTCCAGGACGGCCACCAGCGCCGGCTGGAGGCCGGTTCGCTCCGCCAACTCGGTAGCCGACAGGAGTTCGGCCTCGGCTGCCCCGACTTGCTCACCATCCCCGGCCAGTGCGTTGACCAGCGCCTCGTCCGCCGCGTCGAGGTCGCCGGACAGGAGCCTCCTGATCGAGATGAGCGAGAAGCCCTTGGACTTCAGATCGAGGATTCGCCTCAGCCGCTCGACGTGGACCTCGGAGTACCAGGCAATGCGGCCGTCCCTCTCGGGCGGCGGCAGCAGGCCCTTGGTTTGGTAGAAGCGGACGGTGTCGACGCGCACGCCCCCATTTGCCGCCAGCTCATCGACCCGGTACCTCATGAGTGTTTACTCTACGAGTATTTGCTCGCAACGTCGAATCCGAGGGGTGTTTCAAGAAGGGGGGAAACCTCCCATGAGCATTGGTCTTTCTCCCTCTACGAGGCATGACGTCATGCCGAGCCCTCAGGACGGCGGGTCGGGCTGGTCCGCGTAGACGCCCACCGCATGGGTGGCCGCGTCGGCCAACTGGCCCAGCCCGAGGTTGCTGTTGTTGACGATGGTGTCGCAGGCCAGGTGATAGCAGGAATCGTAGGGTTCGCCCGCGCTCCCTCCGAAGTCCTCGGCCTCGGATCGGCTCTTTATTCCCTCCGCCCCGCTGAACAGGCCTCCGACGGGTATCCCGGCGGCACTGAACGCAGCATGGTCGGATCCGCCCTCGAGGGGGATGGGCTCGGTGGCAAGATCGCGTTGCCCTAAGTACCTGGCGAAGCGCGCCTCGACTGCGGCGGTGCCGAGCTCGTAAGGCGTGGCCGGGCCCGGGGCCGCGATGGCGTAGACGAAGCGCACGAAGTTCGGCGATCCGAGCATGTCGAAATTCAGATACAGGGCTATGTCGTCTCTCTCGGCGGCTCTGAGGCCCCGGATGTAGGCGGTGGAGCCGAGCAGGCCCTCCTCCTCGGCCGCCCAGAAAGCGAATCGCACCCCGTTGCGGGTGTCCGGGTCGAGGCGCGCCAGCCTCAGCGCCATCTCGAGGATCGTTGCCGCTCCCGAGCCGTTGTCGTTGATCCCCGGCCCGCCTCCGACCGAATCGAGATGGGCGCCGGCCATCACGACCTTGTCGGAAGCTCCCGGCCTCTCGGCGACGACGCTCCGGGCCGGCCGCATCCCCCGTACGACCCCGGCGGAGACCCTCAGCCCGGCGCCCTCCTCGGCGAGACGCCCGAGCGACGCTCCGGCGGCCTCCGACGCCGACACGACGGGAATCGTCACCTCGGCGTCACTTCCGAGGGTGCCCGGAAACAGGGGGGCGGGGCCGCCCGCGGTCCTCGGAGCCGCCACCACGACCGCACCGGCGCCGGCCGCCTCGGCGTTGTCGGCCTGGATCAGGTAGGGGCAGCTCGCTCCATCCACCAGGGCGATGTCCCCTGCGGGAAAACCGTCGAAGTCGTCCGGCTCGCAGCCGCTGCTGTCGTCCGCCCTATCGACCGGCGTGACCCGCTCCGTCATCTCTCCCCCGCCGGAGTACGCCATGAGAGAAAAGTCCCGCCCGTTCACCAGGTCCGTTCCCGCGGGTCCGGCCGGCGCAAGCGTCGTCGGCCTCGCCTCGGCCCACGTCTCGATCCGCACCCGTGGGTAACTCACCCGGTAGCCGGCCTGGAGCAGCCGCGTCGCCATATAGCGGACCGAACGCCTGTATCCGGGCAATCCCGCCGCCCGGTTGCCGTGGGACCTATCGGCAATGCGTTGGAGGGCGCGCTGGTGCCGCCTGATCCCCGGCACCGTCACGGCCTCGGTCAAGCGGCGGGCGAGACCAGAGGGCGCCCCGCCAACCGTCACCGGCGTCCGGTCCTCGGACTCCGGTGGGCTGCCGGTGCAGGAGACCAGCAGGAGCAGAGCTGCCAGGAGCGGGGCGCCGCGGCGCGCCGGCGTGGGTCCGGTGATAGCCATTGGGAACAAGCATCTCAAGCTGAAGTGGCTAACTCTCGAGGGGAAAGGTCAGCCGATGCACGAAATGAGCGCGGAAGAGATCCGTGAGTTCCTATCCGACGGGACCCGCACAGCACACCTGGCGACGATCAGGTCAAACGGGAAGCCACACGTCGCGCCGGTGTGGTTCGTTCTCGACGGAGACGACCTGGTGTTCACCACCGGAGCCCGCACGGTGAAGGGACGCAACCTGCGGCGCGATCGCAATCTGTGCCTCTCGGTGGATCAGCCGAGCCCGGCATACTCCTTCGTCCAGATCGCCGGCGTGGCGTCGCTGAGCGAAGACCAAGACGAGCTGCTTCGATGGGCGACGATGATCGGCGGCCGCTACATGGGCGAGGAGCAGGCGGCCGGCTTCGGCGCCCGCAACGCCGTCCCC
>JACDDL010000190.1 GCA_013817045.1 Actinomycetota bacterium
CGGTAAAGCCGAGTCCGGCCTCGTAGGGATCATGCTCAGACCACATGTCCTGTCCCCACGCCCGGTAGCCCTTCTCCAAACGTAAGCCGTTGAACGCCCCGCGCCCTCCTGCGATGATGCCGTGGGAGCGGCCCGCCTCCCACAGCAGGTCCCAGAGCCGCAGGCCAAACTCTGCGGATGTGTACAGCTCCCACCCGAGCTCACCTACATACGACAGCCTCAAAGCGGTTACCGGAACTTCGCGCACGAACACGTCACGTGCTCTGAAGAATTCAAAGCCCTCGTTCGAGAAATCGTCCATGCTCAGTCCTTGGATGACATCGCGCGCGTCCGGTCCCCAGAGCCCGATCGCACAGGTTGCTCCCGTGGTGTCTCTTACGTTGACGGATCCATCCGTAGGGAGATTGCGTTCCAGCCAATCGATGTCGCGCGGGCCGTTCAGGCCAATTTGAAAGCGAGTCTCGCTCAGACGAGCAATGGTCACGTCACTTCTGATACCTCCGTCGTCGTTCAGCATCAGGGTGTAGGCGATGTACCCGGGTGGCTTATCGAGCTCGTTGGTCGTAAGGCTCTGCAGGAAAGCGAGCGCGCCCGGGCCCACAACCTCCGCCCTCTTCAGCGTCGTCATGTCATAGAGGGCGACTCGTTTCCGCGTAGTCCCGTGCTCCGCCGCTATGACCGGGCTCCAGAAGCGGCCGGCCCAGTCGTCCGACGGAGCTTGAACTCCGTCTTCCACGAGCTCCGCATTGCTGTCGAACCAGTGTGGCCGCTCCCAGCCGTTTGTCTCGAGAAAGAACGCGCCAAGCTCGGTATGGCGTTGGTGCCAAGGGCTGACCCGTAGCGGGCGTGGCTGTTCCAGCGGCTGGCTTGGATGAAGGATGTCGTACACCTCATCATATTGCTGAGAGGCGCGCGCGGTCACATAGGCGGGGCTGCACGCGAAGCTTTCGAACCTGTTCAGGTCGCATTCTCGAAGGTCGATGCTGGGGGTGCCCTCTACGATCCACTCGGCCGTCGCCTTGCCAACGCCCGCCGAGTGCGTGATCCAGACTGCCTCGGCTACCCAGAAGCCCGGAACGTCGCGCGACTCGCCGATCAGCGGCATGCCGTCGGGAGTGAATGAGAAGAGCCCGTTGAGCGACTCCTCGATTTCGGCGCCGGCAAGGGAGGGAAGGAGCTCGGCCGCGTCGGCCCACGGCTGCTTGAAGTCATCCTCAGCGAAGGCCATCAGAGAGGGCATGATCTCGGCTTCATCGGGTCCCGGGATGTCTGCGGCCTTTACAGGCATAGGTTCGTGCTGATACGAGCCGACCCCGTAGCGACTGCCCTCCTGACGGTAGTACATCGCGCGGTCTTGGTCCCGCAGGATAGGATGAGTCGTCTCCTTCTCTTGTGTTTGGGACAGCTCGGGCAGTGGCGCGGTACGAACGTATTGATGCTGCATGGGGCTTAGTGGGATGCGAACACCCACCATCTCTCCTATGAGGGGGCCCCACATGCCGGCGCAACTCACGACGACATCGGCCTCGAGAGTCCCCTTTGACGTGTCGACGCCCCGCACCCGGCCCTCATGGGTTGCGACACTGGTGACCCTGGTATTCGCTTCGAAGCGCGCCCCGTGCGCCCGGGCCGAGTCGGCCATGGCCTCCGCCGCCCAGATCGCGTTGGCGATGCCATCCGACGGTACGAGCAGACCGCCGCGGATCTTGCCCGCATCGAGGAGTGGGATCCTGGCGGCGACCTCGTCCGCGGAAATGAGCCTCGACTCGAGCCCCCAGGACGAGGCAAGACCATGCCTTAGCTTTATCCAATCGAGACGTTCTGGGGTGCGGGCGATCTCGATGCTGCCCACCGGCATAAAGCACGATCGACCACTGTGCCTGAGAGACCGGAGGTGTTGGACCGTATAACGCGCAAACCGGCACATCGTCTGCGAAGCGTTCACCTGGAAGACGAGCCCGGGTGCATGCGAGGTCGAGCCGCCGGTGCGGAACAGTGGGCCCTGCTCGACGACGGTCACTTCCCGCCATCCCAGTCGCACGAGGTGCTCGGCCACGCTGCAACCGACAATTCCTCCTCCGATAACGACCGCTGTGGGACCGGTCCCCACGGACACACCTCCCATTGACCCTGCCGGCGCCGCGTTGCACTATACGGTTCCCGTATCGGATGACGCAACCGTCCTATTGGCTGGACTACCGGCCTTGTGATTTGTCGCGTGCTTCAGGTCCGCTGGTGACGGTAGAACTCCACCGGCTCGGGCGGGAGCGGGGTATTGCCCAGGATCAAATCGGACACTTTCTCTGCCACCATCATGATGGGCGCGTAGATGTTGCCATTGGGAACACAGGGCATAACCGAAGCATCCACGATGCGAATGCCTTCCAAGCCGTGGATCTTCAAGGTTGTGGGCTCGACAACCGCCATCTCATCGGTTCCCATCTTGCAGGTACACGAGGGGTGCAACGCCGTTTCTGCTTCCTTGGCGACCCAGGCGAGAATCTGCTCGTCCGTTTCGACCTGCGCGCCCGGAGCAAGCTCACCTCCGTCGAATGGTCGCATTGCGGGCTGCTCGAGGATGCGCCGCGCGATGCGAATTGCCTCCACCCACTCGCGGCGGTCCTGTTGCGTTGAGAGATAGTTGAACCGCAGGGCGGGATGTACGCGAGGGTCGGCGTTCCTAATCCTTACTGTGCCTCGGACATCTGACAACATCGGTCCGATATGCACCTGGTAACCATGCCCCCCCGCCGGTGCGGAGCCGTCGTAGCGAACCGCAATCGGTAGGAAGTGAAACATGAGGTTCGGCCGGTCGACGTCATCGTTGGTCCGCACGAAGCCACCGGCTTCGAAATGATTCGTCGATCCAGGCCCACGCCGGAAGAGGAGCCATTCGGACCCGATCCACGGCCGGTACCGCCATTTCAGGTAGGGAGCCATCGATACCGGCTGCTTGCACGCGTGCTGAACGTAGACCTCGAGGTGATCCTGCAAGTTCTGACCCACGCCGGCGAGGTTGTGCACCGCCTCGATGCCCAAGCGGGCCAGCTCGTCGGCATCTCCCACGCCGGACACCTGCAAAACCTGAGGAGAGTTGATCGCGCCGCCGCAAAGGATCACCTCTCCAGCGCGTACGCGCCGCGGCAATAGGTTGCCGCGCGCGTACTCGACACCCACGGCGCGCCGACCCTCGAACTCGACTCTGGTCACGAACGCGTGCGTCTTCACATCGAGGTTCTGGCGCCCGCTCACGGGGTGAAGGTACGCCCGGGCCGCGTTTAGGCGCCGTCCTCGATGGATGTTCCGGTCAAACGGGGCGAAGCCCTCCTGCCGGTAACCGTTGACGTCATCGGTGAGTGGGTAGCCGGCCTGTTGCACGGCCTCGAAGAAAGCCCCGAAGAGGGGATTGGTGGCGGGCCCTCGCTCCAGCACGAGAGGCCCGGCGTGGCCTCGGAAAGGATCATCGAGAGCCGCGGCAAGACAGTTCTCCATTCGTTTGAAGTAGGGCAAGCAGTGCGCGTAGTCCCATGTATCCATCCCCGAAGCGGCCGCCCAGTGTTCGTAGTCCAGCGGGTTGCCTCGCTGGAAGATCATGCCGTTGATACTGCTCGAACCGCCCAGCACCTTCCCGCGAGCGTGAAAGATGCGCCTGCCCTGCAAGCATGGCTCGGGCTCGGACTCGTATCGCCAGTCGTAGAAACGATTGCCGATCGGAAAAGTGAGGGCGGCGGGCATGTGTATCAGTGGATCTACCCGGTAGTCCGAGCGTCCCGCCTCGAGCACGAGCACCCGGTTGGTTGAATCGGCGCTCAGCCGATTGGCGAGTACGCTACCGGCCGAGCCGCCGCCCACGATAACGAAGTCGTAGTCGGTTGAAGCCAATGTTCCTTCCTCTCTGGCCACCAGCCGGACCGATGGTCCGGGCGGTTCCCTGCTGCGTCTCACCGAGGGCAACATCAGGGTCGACGAGAGGGAATCATGCGAAAGGCGGTCGGCATTCATCGTACTTGGTACTTGCGCTTTCTCACGCAGGCCATCGCACCAGGCCTCTCGACCTTCGCCGCGGCGCCGTCGGGCATGTCGACGGATTGATCTCCGTTGGTGCTGATCGAGGTTCCTACAAACTCGGTGGCTACGACCTTGGACTCGGGCTTGTTGAAGTTCAACAGGAGGTCGTTGACGAATGTCGAGTGCCAGTCCCCGGTGATCACCATGGGGTTGCTGATCCTGCGGCTCTCTAGATGTCTGAGGATACATAGGCACAGGTTCTCGACGTCCGGCTCGAGGCTCACCCCCGCACCGTTGTCGATCCGGATGTGCTGCCCCGGCAGTTCCGGTGCAGTTTGCGAGCCGACGGTGGAAGCGGTGGCAGAGTGGCCTGATATCCGTCGCTAAATGCCAAGCGCCGTGACCCGACTAGGTTCCCGACACTGACCAAGGGCTCGAATCGAGTATTGAATGCCGCAACCCGCCCCTTGGATGCGCCGAGATGATCCTGCCGTTACTCGGCCGGGATCTCGCCGTGCACCATCTTGAGGTCCATGCCCTGGGCGCGCCTGACGAGGCGTGCTACGACATAGATAATGATCGCGACGACATATAAGATCGTCATGTAGAGAGCCGATTGAGGGTTGTTGACTCCGTACACGTCATCGGTGGCCCACTTGTACAGGCAGAAGATGAGGAACACAGAGAAGAGCACCGAGGATGCAGTGATCAAAGGAATGCCAAGGATCTTGTACCGAGCGATCGGGGACGCGCTGTAGATTTCCGGCCTGCGCCACGGTAGGACCGCCGCAGCTATGGCGGACCCGAGAAACGTGATGGCGATCACCAGAGTCGCGTCCAGAGTGTAGGTGACGAAGTCGTCGGTGTAGGCGTACAGGTAGCTGATAGGTATCGAGGGAAGCAGCATGAGAGCAAGAGCCGCATAGGGCACGCCGTTCTTGTTGGTGCGCGCTGCCCACTCCGGCAACACACGATCGAATGCAGTCGCGAAGACGACTCGCGTTGAGGAGAGAAAGACCGAACCAACCCAGCCGAAGAACCACAGCGACAGGATGGCCACGAGGATGAACTGGAGTATGGGACTGTCGAAGAAGAAGGCGGCGAGCAGGCCCGGATAGGGCCAGGCCGACACCGGGGCCCCCTCGAGCCCGCTCCAGTAGGCGTTGTTGGCCGCGTAATAGAAGTCCCACCCGATCGTCTTGGAGATCAACGCGAGCAGGGCCGCTCCCACGAGAGTGGTCGCGATCAGAGCTCCACCCATGGCGTAGATGTTTTTGCGAAAGTCGGAGGCCCCTCTGACTTCCCCGTAAAGCGTGGCGCCCCAGTTGGACCACAGGTTAAAGAACACGATCATGGGAATGAGCAGCAAGGTGGGGGCAATGGCCAGGCTTGTCGGCCCGGCCGCTTCCAGGCCTCCCACCTCCAAGGTCTTCTGATAGGCATTCCCAGGTGCCCCGAGGACCTCTTGCGCCTCTGCGTTGAACGAGGAGATGAAGTCGCTGTTCGAGTTGACGAGCAGAAGCACGAACACGACGGCAAGGCCGACGACGCCGCCGTAGAAGCAGATTTGTTGTATTCGAGCGTACGTGCGCATGCCGAGCGAGATGAGGATCGAGGCTAGTACGGCAACGATCATGGAGGCGGTGAAGATCCCCGCAGGTTCGGAGAAGAAGGTCACGACCGAGTCGAGCCCGAGGATGGCCGCAAGCGGCGCGACGACCTCGATGTTGAGGATGTTTGCGTAGATCGGAACCCAGTGCCACAGGATGAACCACCATCCCGTACACGCCAGCACGAAACCC
>JACDDL010000040.1 GCA_013817045.1 Actinomycetota bacterium
CATCGGCCACCTGATCGACCGATTGGTGGCAGTGGTGGGCGATGATCTCTGTGGCCCTGCGGCGCATCGACAAGACTTCGCGCGCATGGATGTCGATGTCGGAAGGTGACCCGTCGTACCCGGACGAGCCCTGGTGGATCATGATCTTCGAGTTGGGAAGCGCAAAGCGCTTTCCCGGCGCGCCGCCACAGAGCACGATCGCCCCCATGGACATCGCCATGCCGACGCAGGTGGTGGACACGTCGGGTGCTATGTACTGCATAGTGTCGTAAACGGCGAGCCCCGCATAGACACTCCCGCCGGGGGAGTTGACGTAGAGGTTCACGTCTTTGCCGGGGTTTTCGGACTCCAGGTGCAGCAGTTGAGCCACGACGAGGTTGGCCACGTCGTCATCGATGACCGATCCGAGGATGACGACCCGGTCGGTCAGAAGCCTCGAATAGATATCGAAAGCGCGCTCACCGAAGCTCGTATGGCCCACGACCATGGGTACCAGGTGCCCTTGCCCCATCGCTGCTCCTCCTATCGTTCTCCGGTATAGTGCAACCGGATAGTTGCAAATGTACCCGAACGAGGGCAGATACGCAACCCACGAGTTGCGCTTGAGGAGCCGGGTGATGCCAGAGCAGGCCGTCGAGAGGGAGATCCTTCTGCCCGCACCTGCCGACGAGGTGTGGGCCGCGCTTACGGATGACGACCGGTTGGCGGCATGGTTCGGCGCCGAGGCCCGGCTCGAGCTCCGCCCCGGTGGGCGCGCCACCTTCCACTGGCCGGACGGAACCACCCGTAACGCCACGGTCGAGGTCGTCGAGGTTGAGCGTCTGCTGATCCTGCGCTGGTTCCCGTTCGCCGACGATGCCCGCGGAGGCCGCCGCCGGCAGCCGGCCACGACGCTCCGCTTCCTCCTGCAGGCAACCCCGCAGGGCACTCGCCTGCGGGTCACGGAGTCCGCGCCGACTGCCCATGAAGCTCTCCAGGAGGACCACCCACCGGCGCTGGAGGCGGGGCAGGGTCCATCACACAGCTCCGGCGACCCAAGGGCTTCGGCCGCAGTATGAGCAAGCATCAGATAGACATGGTCTTCTCCGCTCTGTCGGACCCAACCCGCCGCGAGGTGATCGAGTGCATCTCGGAGGAGAACGGCGTCAGCGCGAGCCAGCTTGCCGCCCGTCTCCCCGTCACGCGCCAGGCTGTAGCAAAGCATCTGTCGGCGTTGAGTGAGGCCGGGTTGGTCTCCGGCGAGAGGCACGGCAGGCAAAAGCTGTACCGGTTGACCCCCGGTCCGATGGGCGACGTGATGGGTTGGATGGCGCGTGTCGGGGCCGAATGGGATGACAGGCTTCAAGCGCTGGAGCGTCACCTGGCAAGCGGTGAGGACCGGGGCTGATCCGCAGCGTCTGAGCACTGAAGAACCTCATGCTTCCTGGACGTGGACGGGTCGTGATGGGTGTGGAGAGTAGTGTTCACTTTCTTGTTTCCGCTGAGTGGGGTTGGTGCAGCACAGGGCCGGGGCCGTCGGTACGCCTCGAAATGACGGGAGGAAGCGGATGTATTTCAGACGACGCCGGTCTCTTGTGATCTGTTTGCTGACCGTTCTTTGTGCGCTGACGATCGCTTGCAATCCCGGCGCCGAGGACGAAGACGGCGCGGATGGCTCACAGCCCGCGCAGCAGGTGAATCCCGAGACGCTCGAAGGCGAGCTGACCGTGTGGGGGTTCGGCACCGAAGACGTGATCGGCGCCAACCGGATCGAGCAGTTCGAGGAGGCATACCCGAAGGTGAAAGTCAAGTTGACGCCGGGGGAGTTCGACAACCAGAAGTTCCTCTCTGCAGCCGCGAGTGGGTCTCCTCCAGACGTCATTCACGTCGATCGCACGATAGTTGGTTCCTTTGCCGCCAGGGGGGCGCTGATCTCACTCGACGACTACATCGATGCTACGAACCTCGACACCGGCATCTACTACGACTCGGCAATGGAACAGGTGACGGTAGATGGGTCCGTCTACGGCATACCCCAGTTCAGCAACGTCGTGGTGGCCATTCTGAACAACACGGCCATGAAGGAAGCGGGGCTGACCGCCGCAGAAGTGGACTTCAGTGATTGGGAAGACCTGCAGAAGATCAACGAGCAACTTTCCAAGGTCGATGGCGACAAGGTAGTGCGAGTTGGATTTGACGCGGGCCTGCCCGGGTTTACTCCGTTCTGGAGCGCAGCCAACGGGGGGCCGATCCTCAATGAAGACGGCACGGAGTCAATGCTTGATTCCCCTGAGGTAATCGAGGCAGTGGACTTCGCAGCCGAGACCAGGGAGCCCGTGGGTGGACAAGAGAAGTATCTCGGCTTCTCGCAGAGCTGGGACTTCTTCGGCTCCTCCAACATGTACGTGCGCGATCAGATCGGGATCGGTCTCTTCGAGCAGTGGTATGTGGGAGTTCTCGGGGATGTGTCACCGGACGTGGACATCACGGTCAGGCCGTTCACAACTCACGAGGACGGCGATGAGATCAGCTACTCGAACGGACTGGCTTGGGCGATACCGGAGGGTGCCGGGGATACAGATGCCGCCTTTGAGTTCATGAAATTCATGACCGATACCGACACATGGGTCGCGGCGGCGGAAGCAAGCAAAAAAGATATTGAGAGTAAAGGGGGTGTGTACACGGGCACCTATACGGCCAATAACGAGGCCGACGAGCGCATCTTCGAGGACGTTTATGAGCCGACCGGGGACAAGTCTTTCGATGATGCCGTGAAAGTGATCCTCGATGCCCAGGATGCGGCCGTATCAACTCCTCCCAGCGCTGCGGGCGAGGAGGTGATGCGAGCATGGGAGGACGCCTCCAACAAGGTGCTGCTGGGCGAGCTGAGCGCCGAGGAGGCGATGAAGGAGGCGGACGAGATCGCTCAACGGGCCCTCGACGAGGCCTCCGAGGACCAGGGGTGAGGGCCTCGATCGGCGGCGGGCGGCCTCGCTCCAGGGGTCAGCGTACGGAGTTGTTTTGGGCGCTGTTGTTCCTGTCTCCGTGGCTGGTCGGCTTCCTGATTTTCACCGCCGGTCCGATGATCGCCAGCCTCGTTCTTTCCTTCATGGACTACGACGTGCTCAACGCTCCTTCCTGGACCGGTTTTGAGAATTATATGGAGCTGTTCAGGGATGAGAACGTGATGCAAAGCCTCGGCAACACCTTCTTCTATGCGGCCTTGCATGTTCCCTTGTCCATGATGATTGCCCTTGGCCTTGCTTCGCTGTTGCAGCGAGCCGGCAGGCGGGCCAATCTCTTCCGGACGACCTTTTATTTGCCCTCCATCACGCCCGCTGTGGCGGTCGGCGTTTTGTGGTTCTGGCTGTTGAACCCTCAGGTGGGGCTCGTCAATAGGGGGTTGGAGCTGATCGGAATCCAAGGGCCGGGCTGGACCACGGACCCCGCATGGATCAAACCAGGCATCGTATTGATGAGCCTTTGGGGCCTGGGCAACACGGTGGTGATCTACTACGCGGCCCTGCGGAACGTCCCCAAAGAGCTCCACGATGCCGCCGTTGTCGACGGAGCCAACAGCTGGCAGCAGTTCCGCTATGTGACGATCCCGCAGATAAGCGGAGTCCTTTTCTTCACCCTCATTGTCGGGACGATAGCTGCGCTTCAGCTCTTCGCCGAGGTGTACACGATGTATTTCAGGGGACAAGCGTCGGGTGTCAGCGATGAGGCACGCTTCTACATCATCTATCTGTTCCAGCAGGCCTTTGAGTTCTTCCGCATGGGATTCGCCTCGGCGATGGCGTGGCTGTTGTTCGTGATCATCTTGATCATCACCGCAATTCAGATCAAGTTCAGCAAGCGCTGGGTCTATTACGAGGGTGAGACGGGCTGATGGCCGTACGGCAGCAAGGTTTGGATCGCTCGATCGGGATCGGAGCCCCAAAGACCGGGGAGGCGACGGCGACAACTCCCTCGCCGCGCAAGGAAGGAAAGTCGACGAGCCCATGGGTCGCCGCCGCACTCGTGGGCGTTTCCGTCCTCTTCCTGATTCCTTTCCTGTGGCTGCTGGCAGCGTCGCTGAAGGTGCGTTCCGAGGTGTTCGGGCCGGAGCTCATTCCCGATCCCTTTGCCTGGAGCAATTATTCGCAGGTATGGCGCATTGCTCCCGTCCTCAGATGGTTTTTCAACAGCGTCCTCGTCGGAGCTCTTGCCGCCGGGTCGGTGGTGATCAGCAGTGCACTCGTGGCGTTCGGCTTCGCCTATTTCCGTTTTCGGGGCCGAGGTGTGTTGTTCGGCCTGGTGCTTGCCACGATGATGCTCCCCGGCGCCGTCACGATGATCCCCACCTTCCTCATCTGGGACTATCTCGGCTGGACGAACACTCAGGTGCCGCTGTGGGCGCACAATCTTTTCGGATCCGCGTTCTATACCTTCATGCTCCGGCAGTTCTTCCTCACGATCCCTCGGGACCTGTTCGAAGCAGCCAGGGTGGACGGTGCCAACTACCTGCAGGTGTGGTGGCGGATTGCCATGCCCTTGAGCAAGCCGGCTCTGATCGTCGTCGCGTTGTTCGAGTTCAAGGCCAGCTGGACGGACCTCTTGAGGCCGCTGATCTACCTCAGTGACGCCGCCCAGTTCACACTGCCTCTGGGCCTCAAGACGTTGCTCGATCAGTTCGGCGCCCATGGGATCCAGGCGTGGGAGCTGGTACTGGCCGCGAGCGTCATCAGTACCATTCCGATGCTCGTGCTGTTCTTCATCGCCCAGCGACACTTCGTCGAGGGAATCTCGACCACGGGGATCAAGTAGAAGCCTCCGCCTATGGGCCGGCATCCATCCATTCGTATGCGGCGTTGGTAGACATCGCGTAGACGAGATGGTGAAGGACGTCGACGCCGACCTCCTTGGCGCCCCACTCAGAGATGGGAGGCGCGACGCCCAGCCTTGGGAGCATCACAGTCTCGCTTCCCCATACGGCCAAGAAATGCAGCGCCGTCGCCGGTAGCCCGCTCAGGCCCGCGGCCGCCAGGACACCGCGTACCGCTCCCCACCCGGTGCCGTATCCCCAGTGCGCGAGGTTGGAGAAGCGCTCCTTGGCGGCGTCGTCGACCGGTTCGACCCCGAGGACCTTCTGTGCAGCGTCCGCCGGGGCCGAGCTGCCGGCGCGGCCCCGAACCTTCATTTCGAGGGTCGAAGAGGCGGTCATGGCCGCAGTTCCGGCCAGTCCTGCGAATAACCCTTTGCCCACCGAAGATGCAAGCGTACCTATTCCCATTGTTCTCCGATCCTGTTGTCATGCCCGCCTGAGGTGGGGTCACCTTAACCTCCAGGATCAGGCCTACACCCGGTGCCATTCTGTCCCCGCCATTCGGCCGGCTGCCTACAGGAGCTTGACAGGGCGAATAGATGGTTAGCAGGATGCAAGTGCAGGAACAAAACACTCAGCCATTCGTTGAGAGGTCTCGTGGACGCCACCCTGTCGTTGTCGGCCAGCACCCGGACGACTGCCGGGATCCTTCTGCTGACGATCGTCTTCATCGAGTACGGTGGCACCTATATTCTGCGCATCGTACGAGGCCGCGAGTCGCTTACGAAGTTCCAGGAAGCATTCGCACGGGCCGGGCACGGCCACGCCGGTGTCCTGGTGATTCTCGCCCTCGTATGTCAGATCCTTGTGGACGCCGCGGCCATGGGTGGCGCGCTCGAGTTCCTCGCTCGCAACGGCGTCACCGCTGCGGCGGTGTTGATGCCTGCAGGTTTCTTCTTTTCGTCGGCCGGTCGCGGGGCCACCGAACCCAACCGATTCGTCCTTCTGGTCTATATGGGGGCGGCCTCCTTGGCCGTCGGGGTGGCTTCGCTCGGGTTCGGTCTGCTCACCGCTTAGACGTAGCTCCTTACGGCATTTCCTGCGTCCGAGTGGGCCGGCCACCTTTTCGATTGATGCAGCCTGCCGGCTTGACGGGCGTGCACTAGACTGCTGTTTGCGAGGCTGAGCCGAAGTGAACCAGAGGCGGTGGCGGCAGGGATCCGCCCGGGACTCTCAGAGCCCATGCCGAAGGGATGAAAATTGCAGACAATCCTCAGGGAGGAAAAGGGATGAACGTTCCGGATCTGCATCAGCGCGCCCTGGATGAGTTCGGGAGACGCGTCGAGGCCATCTCAGAGGGTGGGTGGAGCGCCTCGACGCCCAACCCGGAGTGGGACGTGCGGGCTCTCGTCAATCACATCGTCAACGAGAATCGGTGGACGCCTCCCCTTCTGGCGGGTTCGAGCATCGACGAGGTGGGCGATCGCTTCGAGGGCGATCTGCTCGGCGACAATCCTACGGATGCCTGGGAAGACTCCTCCAGGCAGGCGGCTCGGGCGGTACAGGAGGACGGCGCCATGGAGCGAACCGTGCACCTGTCGTTCGGTGATGTCCCGGGGGAGGAGTATGCGATGCAGCTCTTTGCCGACCACCTCATCCACGCCTGGGATCTTGCCCGGGCCATCGGCGCCGACGAGCAACTCGATCCCGAGTTGGTGAAGGCCTGTTCGGATTGGTTTGCGCAGAGAGAGGATGTTTACCGAGCCGCAGGAGCAATCGGAGATCGACCCGAGGTGGCACCCGACGCCGACCCTCAGACGGCCTTGCTGGGGATGTACGGCCGAAGGGTCTGAGGTTCGGCGGGGGCCGGCGATTACGGGAGGAAGCATGCCACAACAAAGACCACTCGCCGGGGGAGAGCATTCCGGGCGAGCTCCCGACGAGCGCGCTGCGCTCGTGCTGGTCGGCAACGACGAAGGGATTCGGAACTATGTTGGGGCCGAGTTGCGCAAGCGCTACGGCGCCGACTATCGCATCTCGATCCACGACGACCGCGGGGACGCCCTGGGTGCACTCGAGAGCCTGAGGGAGCAACACTTTCCGGTAGCGCTTGTCCTCTCCGCTCTAGGCGACAACGATGCCGGCGGCATCGAGTTCTTCGAGAGTGTGCGGCCGCTTCACCCCGAAGCCAAACGTGTGGCGGTGGTGCGGTGGGGGGATTTTCCCACCGTCCGTCCGATCTTCAACGCAATAACCCTTGGACAACTGGATCACTGGGTGATGGCGCCGGAATACTCGCCCGATGAAGAGTTCCACCGCTCGATCACGGAGTTCCTCGAGGACTGGGCAGCGACGAGCCAGGGGCGCGGATTCGAGGCCGTGAGGATCATCGACAAGCACTCGTCCCCGCGCGCTCACGAGCTGCGTGACACATTCGGCCGTAACCACATCCCATATGGGTTCTACGATGCGGACTCCGAAGCCGGCCGAAGGAGGCTCGCCGATTTGGGCCTGGATTCTCCCGAGCTGCCGGTGGTGGCTCTGCTGTTCACGCCTGAGCTGACTGTGCTCCAACAACCGGACGACATGGAGATCGCAGATGCATTCGGGATCATGGAGCCCTTGCCCGGAGACGAGATATTCGACGTCGTCGTGATCGGCTCCGGGCCGGCAGGATTGGCCGCCAGTGAATATGCGGCCTCCGAGGGCCTGAAGACGGTTGTCATCGAAAGGCAGGCGGTAGGCGGGCAGGCCGGGACGAGCTCGCTCATCCGCAACTATCCCGGATTTCCCCAAGGTGTGAGCGGGAACAAGCTCGCATTCGGCATGTACCTCCAGGCATGGTCTTTCGGGACCAGATTCCATTTCATGCGCGAGCCAACGGGTCTCTTCACCGACGGAGACCTCCGCGTGATCAACCTGAACGACGGGAGACAAGTGCACGCCCGTTCGGTGGTTGTCGCAACCGGCGTCGCCTACCGTCTCTTGAACATCCCCGACCTCGATGACCTCATGGGACGTGGAGTCTTCTACGGTGCGGCCGTGTCGGAAGCCCCGGCCCTCGAGGGCAAGGAGGTCTTCGTCGTGGGGGGCGGCAATTCGGCGGGCCAGGCGGCGGTGCACCTGGCGAAGTACGCGTCGAAGGTGACGGTGCTAGTTCGCAGCCAGACCCTTGCGGAAAGCATGTCGGAGTACCTGAGCACGTTGATCGAAAAGTCGGCACCCAGGATCGAGGTCATGTACAACACAGAGATCGTGGGCGGCGGAGGCGACGAGCAGCTCGACCACCTCGTTGTCAAGAACCGAGATTCGGGCAAGGAAGAAGAGTTGCGCGCCGCAGCGCTGTTCGTCTTGATCGGTTCTCAGCCGCGGACCGATTGGCTGAGCGGTGCCGTTGTCCGGGACAAGTGGGGTTTCATCGTTACCGGCCCCGATCTCAGGTCGGGATCCGGCGATGACATTCTTCGCCTCGAGGTGGCGGGATCCGGCGATGACACCGGGGCCTTGGAACGGAGCCCCTTACTGCTCGAGACCAGCATGCCGGGGGTCTTCGCCGTGGGGGATGTCAGGCGCGGCTCGGTCAAACGCGTCGCCTCGGCGGTCGGTGAAGGGGCCATCGCCATCCAGCAGGTGCATAGTTATCTCGAGATGGCCATGGAGCCCGCAGAGAGCAAACGCTGATGGTTACGAGATCGCATACCCGAAACAACGGTCCTTCGATCGAGCGGCACGGCCCAGAGAGCGGGCTCAAGATGTTGACATCCGGCATGCGCAAACTCTTGTGGATTGCGGGCTTCCTGGTGTTCCTGGCCGGCATGCAGCTGTTCGTCTTTACCGAACGCACCGAAATCTGGTTTGCCTGGACGATCGACGTCCCGCTGACCGCTGCGTTCCTCGGCGCAGCTACTGGGCGAGTGTTTCGTTCGAATGGCTCGCCGCCCGCCAGCGGGTGTGGGCGTACGCGCGCATCGCCGTCCCGACCGTCTTGGTATTCACCACCCTGACGGAGCTGGTGACGCTCTATCATCTCGAGCTGTTCCATCTCAGCGACACGTTTCCCATATCGACCAGGATTGTGACCTGGGCGTGGATTGCCGTCTACACCGTCGTCCCCCTCTGCATGATTGCGCTGCTCGTTGGGCAGAGGAAGGTCACGGGCGCAGACCCCCCACGTGCTCCGCTCCCGCGCTGGATCGCCGCTGTTCTGGTCGTCCACGCCGCTGTGATGCTGCCTCTCGGCGCCTATCTGTTGATTGCTCCAGAAAACGCTGCAGCACTCTGGCCCTGGCCTTTGACTCCCCTGACCGGCCGGGCCGTGGGCGCATGGGTCTTCAGCTTGGGTGTTGCAGCCGCCCACTGCGTGAGGGAGAATTGCCTCGCGCGGGCCCGCGTTGCGACTCAGAGCTACGTCGTGCTGGCGGTTCTGCAGCTCATCGCGGTGGGGCGCTATGTCGACACCGTGGTCTGGGGCGCGCCGCAGTCGACGATCTACATGATCGTCCTGCTCAGCATGCTGGTGGTGGGGGTGGCGGCCGAGGCGGCGCGCCGGCCGGCCGGCGCCTGAGCTCTCAGGTGCCCCAGGTCCGGTTAAGGGAGTCTGTAGTCCGGGCCACGAGACCCCGGTCATGCCTCGGTTTTGGTGCGGCTTTGGTCAGGCGCCGGCCGAACAGCTCCGGCACAACCCGAAGAGCTCCAGGTGGTGCGTCACATCGGAGAACCGATGCTTCTTCGACAGTGATCTTGCCCAATTCTCGAGTTGGTCGTTGGCGAGCTCAACGGTGAATCCGCAGGATCGGCACACAAGATGGTGATGGTGGTCGCCGGCATCGCAGCGCCGGAAGATGGATTCACCGTCCTCGCGGCGCACGACGTCTACCTCGTTCATGTCGGCCATCATCTGCAGGTTCCGGTAGACGGTGGTGAGCCCCACCTTTAGG
The DNA here is from genome assembly GCA_013817045.1 of Actinomycetota bacterium. Taxonomy (GTDB): domain Bacteria; phylum Actinomycetota; class CADDZG01; order CADDZG01; family WHSQ01; genus JACDDL01. The sequence goes on from JACDDL010000040.1 coordinate 9,724, forward strand.
CCCTTGTTGCGAAGCGCGTCGTACATTTCCTGGGCGCTGAGGAAGGAATCGGCTTCCTGCAGTAACTGCAGAATTGCCGTGCGCTGTCGAGTCAAACGCTGCCTTTGCATCAGTGCCACGTGTTCTCCTCCATCGTCCGCCTAACCAATCAGTTTGGTGCGGGATATAAGCGAGGTGGCCACGAAGGCAAGGATCGACAGCAGCACGATGGTGGCCGAGGGAAACAGATCCGCGTAGAACGCGACCACGAGGCCTCCGATCGAGGCAACAATGCCGAGTCCGATGCTCGCGTATGTCGTTGCTCGAAAGCTATGGGTCAACTGTTGAACCGCTGCCACGGGGAGGATGAGCATCGACGCCACGAGCAAAATGCCGACTACCTTTGCGGTTGCGCCGATCGCCAGTGCCGCGAGAACTGCGACGAGGATGTTCAGCCCCCTCACCGGCAGACCCGAAACCCGAGCGACCTCCTCGTCGTAGGCAATCGCAAAGAGATGCTTCCGCAAGACGAAGCAAACGAGCACAACGAAGGCCGCAACGGCCGATACGACCCACAGATCAGCCACGCTGACCGTCAGAACCGATCCGAACAGGTAGGAGTTGAGATTGATCGTGGAGACGTCGCCCAGGCCCAGCAACAAAACACCGCCGGCGATGCCGCCGTAGAACACGAGTGCGAGAGCGATGTCGCTCTCGGTTCTCTGCCTGCTGCGCAGCACCTCGATGGTGATCGCTCCGGCCATTGCAAAGGCAAGAGCCAGCAGGATCGGGGAAATACCTAGGAGTAGGCCCGCCGCCACGCCGGCGAAAGCAACATGCCCGATCCCGTCGCCCATCAGCGACAGGCGTCGCTGAACTATGTAGATGCCCACCGCAGGCGCCGCCATCCCAACCAGTGCACCGGCGATCAGCGCCCTGATCATGAAATCGAACTCCAGGATTTCGAGGCTCACGCGCTCTGCCCGAAGTCGGAATGATGAGCATGCTCCAACTTGAGGTCAACCGGCGCTCCGTCGTGAGCCACGCGGCCACGCTCGAGCACCACTGCTCTCTCGACCAATCGCTGCACTGCACCCAGTGAGTGAGCGACCATCAGGATCGACGTCCCCTTGCTCAGCAAGACCTCGATGGTTTCGGCGAAGCTCTCTTGGTGCGGCAGGTCGACGCTCGCAACTGGTTCGTCAAGTACCAGAACGTCAGGCTCGGCGGACAGGGCTCGAGCGATCAGGACGCGCTGCTGCTGGCCCCCCGACAGACTCGCGACCGGCGAGGCCTTCACCTCCACCAGATCCACAAGCTCTAGTGTTCGAGCTACCGCCTCCCGGTCAGATGCTCCATAACGGCTCAGAAGTCCGACGCGCGCTGCGCGTCCGGAAGTCACGACTTCCTCGACCGTTGCTGGGACGCCCGACGCCGCCGTCACTCTCTGGGGAACGTAGCCAATCTTGGCCCAGTGCTTGAAACGCTCGACTGGCTCCCCGAACAAGTACGCCTGTCCTGCTGCTGCCGGGATGAGGCCGAGCAGCGTCTTGACCAGAGTGGTCTTGCCGGACGCGTTGGCACCCAGGAGAACCGCGAACTCGCCACGATAGAGTAGGAAATCGACGTCCCACAACACCTGTTGATGACCGAGGAAGACAGACACCCGATCCATTTCGAGGACAGCCGGCCGATCAGTCACAGTCCAGCGCCCTCGTTAGGGCCGCCAGGTTCGCCTCCATCGCATCGGCATAGTCGCCGGATGGCGGTGCGGATTCAAGAGGGGACAGCATCTCCGTGCGAGCTCCCGTCTCGGCTGCGATCGTCTCGGCAACCTTGGGAGAGACAAGCTCTTCAAAGAAGATCGTGCCGACATCGTGCTCTTCCACGAAGCGTGCTACCTGAGCAAGTCGCCCCGGGGAAGGTTCGGCCTCGGGATCTATCCCCGAGATGCTCACCTGATCGAGGTCGTAACGAGCGGCCAGATACCCGAAGGCGTCATGGCTCGTCACGATATCCCGGGTGAGACAGTGGCTTAGAACGGTGTTGAACTTGCGATCGACGTTCTCGAGCCGAGAATCGAGTTGCGCTGCGTTATCCAGGTAGACTTTTTTGTGGGCCGGGTCGATCCTGGACAGGCGCACTGCGACCTGATCGACAATCTCCGCCATGATCGTAGGATCCAACCACACGTGAGGGTCGGCGGTCGACTCATGATCCTCCTCCTCACCCTCATGACTTTCACTCTCGGCGCTTTCGAGAAAACCCCTTCCTTCGAGCACATCCAAGGCCCGAGATTCGTCCAAGCCGGAGACGACATCCTCGAGTGCAGGTTGAAACCCCCCACCGAGATACAGGATCAAGTCTGCGTCCGAGAGGCTCCTGACCTGGTCCGCCGAGAGCTCGAGGTCGTGTGGCTCGATACCCGGAGCAGTGAGGTTCTCGACCTCCACCAGATCGCCTCCAACGCCTTCGGACGCGAATACCAGTGGATAGAAGGAAGCGACGACTGCCGGCTTGTCCTCACCGGCCGAAGGCTCCGAGGTGTCGGCACCGCATCCGGCTGCGGCATGGGCGGCGGTCATCGTCAGGGCGAGGAGTCGGAGCAGAGGTGGGTTCATGGGGGCGAACCTAATGGAAATGATAGTGATTGTCAAAACGGGGAACGGGATGCGAGGTCGGCGGACCACTAGGGATCGAACGCTCAGTGCTCTGCAACCATCGGCAGACGACGTGAGGATCGATAGCTCAGTGCTCTGCAAGCCAAGTGCACTCGGAAAAACGCGCGGCCCTAGACGGGTGTCGTGTCGTCGTACCGAAGCGACTTCGAGCGTTTTATGTACTCGTGTTTGGCAGCACCGCACCCGTGTTTAGCAGCACGCTTCTCTTTATATGTAACTAGTACTTAAGAGAGTCTGCGTTCGCGCGCTGGCTTTTTATTGGTTCTACTGTTGACGGTTATCAAATTCCCCTGTAGGAAAGGCCGCCGCAGCACTCACCTAGGAGCGGAGGCAAGAAAACGTACAGGGCGATGCGCGGTGCTGTTGGACTGTGTTGTGTTGTAGGCCTGCTCCTAGCAGTGCCGGCGGCCGCAATAGGTCAGTGGTCGCACCAACATCGTCAATACCCGAACACACCGTACGGTGCAAGGCAGATCAGAGAGGTATTCGGGCAGCCCTGCAACAAACGCGTGAACGCCAACACGGATCTGTGGCGCGCCGCCGACACGGGCGATCAGCACTCCATTAATTTTCACCGCAAGTTGGGCGGCCAGACCAGTTCGAATCTCGACTTCGACGTCAAGGGGCACCTCGACAAACGTCACAAAGGTAGATACCTGAAGAGTGGGATAGGCGTCTACAACTGTCGCGTGATTTCGGGAACGAGTAGTTGGTCGACTCACGCCTGGGGCATCGCAATCGACATCAGCTGGAACTACGAGCACTTCGGCCATAACGACCATCCTTGCCACGTCGTACGCAGCCGCACGAAGGTCCCGAGGATCTTCAAGCGTCATGGGTGGAAATGGGGGAGATCCTTCCCGCGCCGCGACTGCATGCACTTCCAGTACGCGTCCGGCTACTGATCTTTCGTCCACAAGCAGGGGAAGAGAGGGGGACATGGTGAGTTTGCGCCGTTGGCATGTTGGTCTTTTCGGCGGGGCGCTGCTTGCTTTCGGCCTTGGCGTTACTTTCGTGGCCGAGTCGGCGAACACTTCGCCGGCGCGGGCGACCGCGTCCGTGGTGGATGGCAGGTTGAGAGTCTCCGGGACGACGGGCGACGTCGATCTACAGACAGCGCAGCACGTGGGAGCAGTGGCGCTGGCCTCTGACGGCGGGGAGCTTGCATTGACGACCGGCACGCCCATCGAGGATGCTATCGGTGGAGTTAGAGGACAGGTGGCCGTCGTCGATAGCGCGGATGGCAGCGTCCTGGCGCAGACGGAGTTCGACCGTGCGGTGGTCACCGGCGTTGACTTCAGCCGGGATGGACGACGAGTGGCGTTCGTGAAGGACTACCAGGAGCTATGGGTGATGGAGGCGGACGGGTCGGAGCTTCGGAAGGTTGCCGACGCAGGCGCCCTCGCGCCGGTGTTGGGCAGCACGCTGTTCGACCCCGCTTTCAGTCCTAGTGGTCAAGCCGTCTACTTCGGTTTGGTCGAGCAGACGTTCTTCGGTGAGGATGACAAGGTCGATAACATCTGGAAAGTGTCTATGGATGGGCAGGCGTCTCGAGTGACACATCTCTCCGCGCCGGGCGGGCTTCAGAGCTGGACGGTTGTGCGCGGTCCACTCCCGGTGGGGCACGGCGAGGTACTGTTCACCACGGGACGTTCGACGGAAAGTCTATGGCAGGTCGCTCGGGTAGGGCCCGGAGGGCGCACTACGGCGCTGGGCCCTGTCCCGTCCATGACGAAGGCCATTGGGGTCAGTTCTCGGGAGATCACCTTTGAAACGCTCGATAACCGCACGGCGGCTTACGATCTCTACTCTATGTCGCTCGACGACGGCCGGCTCGGATGGGACCGGTGGTGTGCCGCCGGATGCCGCACGATTGATCGCGGTGTCGACGCGGGTGCGGTGTCCTTCCCCGTCGCCGGCGGCGATGGGAGCCTCTAGGAGACACCACCTCGGGCCGATCGTTGTCTGCGCCCTGATCCTGGTTGCGGCTTCGTGCACATCAGACCGGCGCGCCGTGAAGGTCTCTCCCGACGCCGAACGGACCGCGACCCCTCAGCCGACGGGATCGTCCGGTCTGGCGATCGAACGTTCGGGCTTCGCCGTTCTCGGTCGCAGGCTCGGGTTCGCGGCACTTATCTCGAATACGGGTGACAAGACGCTGGGGGACATCACGCTGCGCGTGACCTTGCGGGGCTCAGAGGGAAAGGTCATCGACTCGTTTCGCGACGGCCTTCCGTTTTGCCCGCCGCAGGAGGACTGCTGGTGGGGCTCGGCGTTCGGTGGCCGGGACTTCGGTCCCGAATGGCGCACCACCTCTGACGTCGACGTAAGCGTTGTGGATGCCGGCGGCCCCTACAAGGGCACAGGGCAGGGGCCGTCGATCGTGCCCTTCGGTGTCGAGCGCGCCGGCAGCGGAGCGATTAGAGGACATGCTCCCGCCGATGAAGGTGTTGTGTTCGTGCTTGCGTTCTCCGGCCCCGAGCCGCGTTCGGGAATTGCATTGAACGTGAGCAAGAGCATGGGCTTCGGCCTCGATCTGGAGGTTCCCGCTTCGCTGCTACCCCCGCTGGACGGCAGCGAAGATCTGCGCGCCTTCATGTACCCCGCCCCGGTTCCCGCCGGCTCCTGACCATGTAGGGGACGGCTGAGAAAATACTTACACTCAGCTTCCACTCGGCGCAGCGAAGCGTTCGCGCGCCTCTTTGATCTCCCTGAGAGCGGCTTCGAGCCCGTCGTAACCCACCGTGGAGGTTTTCTTGTCCGGCTCGAGCATCTTGTAGACATCGAAGAAGTGCTGGATTTCGGAGAGCAGCGCCTCGGGAAGCTCGTCCAGGCTGTTGACTTCTTTGTAGATGGGATCACCGTTGAGTACGCAGATGATCTTGGCATCGCGCCCCTTTTCGTCCTCCATGAAGAAGACGCCCAAAGGGCGTGCGCGCACCCAACACCCTGGGAAGCTCGGATCGTCGACGAGTACGAGTGCGTCGAGCGGATCCTCGTCTTCGGCCAGCGTGTCGGGTACGAAGCCGTAGTCGGCGGGATAGCTCATGGCGGAGAAGAGGCGGCGATCCAACCGGATGACTTGGCGTTGGTGGTCGAATTCGTACTTGTTCCGGCTTCCCTTGGGGACCTCCACGACGACGTCTACAATCTCGGTCATCCGCAGATCATTTCATTGAAGATTCACGAAGTCCGCGTTTTAAGCCTCAGCATTGGAAGCTATTGCTCGAGGACCGGCGTGGCAGCTTACGCCCGGTCTACGACCGCGGCTCGGCGCCGACGAGGGGTTGAGGGTGCTCCAACACCTCCAGCAAGCGCTGTCCGTTCGAATCGAGATAGACGGTGATGGCCATGCCCAGTGCCCGGCACCGTTCGGCGGTGTCAAGGAGAAGATGCAATCCGTCGATGGATATGAAAGAAAGGCCGGTGCAATCGATCACGAGTGAGGCCGGGGCCGCCGCAATGGTTTCTTCGAGGGCGCGCCTCAGCGAATCCGTGGTTGCAACATCCAGCTCTCCGACGCACATGAGCTTTGCGCCGGCGCCGTCCGGATGCTGCACCGATACTAAGAAGGTGTCGCTCAATGCCCGCCCTTTCGTTGAGACAGGAATGGTGCCGGCACCGCCCAGGGATTAGGTGAACGCCCCGAAAGCCCCTTTTACCGGTGCTCCGGGCTGCGTCTCAACCCGTAAGCGATACTAGCAGGGTCGGGTTCGTTTGCGAAGACTCGTAACGCTTACAGGCCCCCGGACAGGGCGAACCGCCCAAAGAAAGTGGTATCTGGCATGAACAGGATCGTGCAAAGCGATACAAGCAAACCGGTCAGCGACACCGAGATGGAGTTGAGGCTGCCGAGCAGTGCCCAGGCGGCAGGCATGGCCCGTCAAGCAATCTATCCGCTGAGGCGGGCGGCCCCCGATGTCGTGGAGGATGTCCTCCTTCTGGTGACAGAGCTCGTGACCAACAGCTACCGTCACGCCGGCGTTTCTCGAGATGGGTGGATCGACCTGCACGTCACCGCCCGCAGGGAGTGTGTGCGGGTGGAGGTGCGGGATCAGGGCCCCGGGTTCCAGGTCGCCGTGCGCATGGTCGGGGCGGACGTGAGCGGCGGATGGGGCCTGCACCTGATCGACCATCTGACCAACCGCTGGGGGGTCGCACACGATGGCCGTACCTGCGTTTGGTTTGAAATCGACCGCAGCTAGCAAGTCTCGAGGCACCCGTCATAGCTACGCCATCCGGTGACGATCCGCGTTCCTTCGCCTAACCGGGTTTCCGGTCCCGTTCCCGCTTCAGCTCGAAGAACTCGTCCCGTTCGATGAGCCAGCGAATCCGATCCCAGAGCTCGACGGCGTCCCGCCCCTTGGGGGCACGTGCCATGACCGGACCGAAAATGCCTTTGCCCGACCCGAGCACGATGGTCGGCACACCGAAGCAGCCGACTTGCTCGACTGCCGAGAGGTGCTCGGCGCGAACGTCCTCCATCGTCGAGGCGTCTTCCATAGCCTCATCCACCATGGAGCCCCCGAGGCCGGTCTCCTCGAGTGCTGCCTTGGCGACCTCGGGAGACAATCGATCGTCGCGCTCGAAGGTGAGGGCCCCCATCGCCTGATAGGCGCGCCCGACCCCCTCGTTGCCGGCCGCCCGGCGCACGAGTACAAGAGCCCGCAGAGCGACGGTGCTCTTGGCATGCTCATCAGCCAGCGGATCGGTGTCGGTCTCGTTGATCAGGGCCAGGCTGAACAGTCGCCAGTCGATCTCGACGTCCGTTTGTTCTGCGACCTCACGAATCCACTTCGAACTCTGCCACGCCCACGGGCAGCCGGGATCGAAGTGAAAGCTCACGCGTTCCGTCATATCTTGTCCTCCAACCGCCGTGACTGTCGAAAGGATTCCCTCAAAGGATGTCCCTGAACCTCGTTGTCGAGTCGGATGCCGGTGCCCTCGCGTCCAGAGCCGCCGAGATCGTCGCCGCTCAGGCGCAATCCAGCATCGCCCATCGGGGTGCCTTCGCGGTAGCCCTCAGCGGTGGGAGCACGCCGGCGGTCATGCTCGACCATCTGGCGCGCCGGGACCTCCCGTGGGGCCGCATCCATGTTTTTCAAGTCGACGAACGTATCGTTCCCGACGGCGATCCGGATCGCAACGCCACGGACCTGCTCGATCATCTCGTCGACCGAATCGAGATCCCGCCGCGCAACGTGCATCTGATGCCGGTGACCGCACCGAATCTGGAGAACGCTTCGCAGAGCTATGCGGCCGAGCTGGTGGCCCTCTGCGGTGCGGAGGGGGACCTCGACCTGGTGCATCTGGGGCTGGGCGACGACGG